>NZ_JBFTMC010000136.1:0-10559 GCF_056396765.1 Bacillus sp. 05T22 | reverse complement strand
CCATATACCCTTTATACCAAGACTTGTATGATACGAAAGGTAATAGGCAACAGGAACTTCTACAAGCCAAATTGATACAACACTGATAATAGTCGGCCATAGTACGGTTCCACTTGCCCGCATTGTCGCACCAATAATTTGTGCATGACCGAAAATTAAATAACTCCATAATGTAATCATCACTAAACTATGAGCAATTTCGATTGTATTTGGACTTGTTAAGAACAACGATAAAATTTCTCTTGAGAACAAATAAATAAGAGCAATTAATACCCCGCCGATGATATAATTCATCACAATACCTGCCCGAACAACTTTCTGTAATCGATCGAATTGATTCGCACCAATGGATTGTGCAGCAAAAATGGATACTGTAATTCCAAGACTCACTGCAGGCATTTGTACATAACTTGCCACTTGGTTCACGACTCCATAGGCTGCGGTCGCATCAGAACCGAAGCGATTTACAAATGCAATGACTGCAATCTCAGATAACGAAACTAATATCATATTAATACTTGCTGGAATACCAAGACGTAGTAATAACTTTAATAATTCCCAATCCATCCGAAGATATTTTCGTACTGCCCCATCCAATTGCAATGGATGATTTTTCTTCTTTAAATAAATAAGCATTACAACAAACGTTATAATCGTTGATATAACAGAAGCATAAGCTGCTCCATAAACATCAAGTTCCGGCAATCCTAACCAACCAAAAATAAGAACAGGCAACAATATCATGTTCAATACTGTACTAACAATTAAAAAGTAAAATGGCGTTTTAGAATCTCCTGTACCTCGCATAAATGTTGTATATGCAAAATATAAGAATAAGACCGGCATTGAAATAAATAAGATACGTGCATAGTGAACACTCATATCAATAATGTTTTCTGGTGTCCCCATAAGGCGCAGAATGTCCATTGCAAATATGCTTCCAACTACCGCTAAAATAGCTCCAATAATAAATGTAAATGTGAGCGTTGTACCGACAACCGCTTTTATCCGATCTTCATTTCGAGCACCAAATGCCTGCCCGATTAAAATTGAACTACCAGAGCCAATTCCAATTACAAATGAAACAAGTAAAAAGAACAATGGAAAAAATGCAGAAATGGCAGCTAAATCATTCACACCGAGCCATCGTCCTACCACTACCATCCCAAACAATTGTCCAACTGATTGTAATACATTACTTAAAAGTAAAGGAACTAAGAACATGGACATTGATTTCCATATCGGTTTCCCTTCCTTCTCCTGATTCTGTGATTCTACACCTTCTTCGGTGTTATCTGTAGGTAATTTCAAATTTCATTTCTCCTTTCTTTTGTCTTTTTCTTATAACTTAACCCAATATTTACTTCCATCAGCTGTTCGATCTAGAAAACCATATTCAATTAAATATCTTCTCAAAGTTACAAAATCCGGATACACACTTTCTAAAATTTGATTCACTTCTTTTTCTGTATACTTCTCACTACTATCAAACTTTTTCACTAAATGTCTCAATATGATAAGTTTACGCTTTTGTTTCTTCGGAAATTTAACAAGTGGCCCATCTAATCCTTCGGTAAAATGCAATTTCAGCACTTCATCATTCTCATCTTCTGTAATATTATACCTGTCATCCACCATTGTAGCTGTGCGGTGAATCGGTAAAAATTTAGACTGCACTTTTGATTTTTCTTCCGACAATTCCATCAGCGCTAAAAACACCTTAGCCTGTTTCATCTTCTCCCGTAATGTAAATCGATGATTACGAATTGTCGATGTACTGCCTCCATCCATCTCTTTCACAATTTCTTTATCATTTAAACCCATATAAAAAAATTGCACCATTTTCTTTTGTAAATCTGTTAAACCTGTAAACTTCTTATCCAGACTTAATAAATATGCGAACATAGATGTATGTTCCTTTTCAATATGCAGCTGTGCGAATTTCTCTGCTTCATACAAAACATTATGCTCTTGATAAATAACACCTTTTATAAAAGTTTCTCCGCAAGCTAAGCAAACGTATTCTTCTGTATCCTCTTCAAATACATATCCTTTTTTCAGTTCTTCAACGGAAGCGTCCCAAAACTTCTCTGAAATATCACTCATATTAAACAATCCTCCAAAAAGTTTATTATTAACCTAAACAAATTACGATATCGTTTATCCACTTTATCATATTAGCATAAACTCAACAAACATTTCAACATTACGTTTACTTATTTTATAAACAAATTCAAAAACGTTTGTATACAATGTGAAATGAAAGGAATTTTATAATTAATAAAAAAACAAAAATCTGTGAAAAGATTTTTGTTTTTTACGCCCAATTATATCGCCTTATTTACGATTCATGTTCATGTTCATTTCCATATCATGATCAAAAGCAACAGATTACTATTTCACCACAACATCTATCAAGATCTTACTTACTTTTATAATTTCTTTTTTATTCTCTAGTTGGTTCCAATCCCCTCGAGATCTATTCGAATATTCACAACCATTCAAAGTGAAAAGCAGTTGAGTTTTTCTTCATCTCCCACTGAGTATTATCCCTCACCAATCCGACTTTTACGGACAGTTAATCCCCAGCCTCAAGAATATTTATTGCAATTTCTAAATGCAATGGAAATGATCACCGACTCCATTCTAGAGGAAATTTCCAACGAAACGTATGATTATATTATATACGATGCACAGTCTTTACCTGGAAAATGGATTGCCCACCAAAACAAATTATTATCTATTGCAACTTGGACCACTTTTGCATATTCACAAGATCCAAAAATAAATATGTCCCTGACAGGAATAGATGATATGGAACAAAAACAAGAGCGTTTGACCATGCTAAAAGCATTTTTACAATTAGAAGAAATCGCCAAACGCAAACAATTAAAAGCAGAGCAGCTAAAGAATATACCCGATAATTTTATTGTTCGTAACTATGTTCCTCAATTAGATGTACTTCGCCAAACTGATGTCTTTATTAGCCATTGTGGAATGAATAGCACCAGTGAATCACTTTATTTTGAAGTACCCTTAGTTATGCTTCCTATCATAAATGATCAACATACGATTGCTGAACGAGTGAAAGAACTTGGTGCAGGAGCTATGTTAAATATTCAACAACTATCGGCGGAGGATATCAAAGAAGCTGTTAGTGAAGTGTTAAGGAATCCTATTTATAAGAACAATACGAAAAAAATTAGTCAATCATTTCGTAACGCGGGTGGTTATTCTAGGGCTGCTAATAAGATTTTCAAATTTACTCGTTCATGAAAATCATTAAAGATCCATGTTTTCACTAACATAGATTTTTTTTCATAGCCCATAAGCATTATCTTGTAGCTCCTATTACCGGATTTACTTTTAATATAAACTCTTTTCCTTCTCTCAATAAATTTAAGTGTAACAAATCCTACAATGAAAGATAAAAAAACGAAGAATAATTGTATGTAGTCAACATCAAAGAAGTAATTAGCAGATACCGCTGGAGTTATTGTTGCAACGCTCGTCCAATCCCGTGAATCCTGCATGTAAAAGTATGTGAATATAGTTCTTGGTAACAATTGTAATACGATAAATGTAATCAGCACCGCTAGTGTAGAAATGGCGTATTTCATTCTCCTCACCTTCCTTTCATTTCAAATATTTTACCATGAAAAAAGAGCCAAGATTCTAAAATTAGAACCTGGCTCTCCATTATGAATTAAAATTATTCTTTCGGCGCAATCATTTTCTTCGGATCTACAATTTCATCAAACTGTTCTTCCGTTAATAATCCTGATTGTAATGCTGCTTCTTTTAACGTTAATCCCTCTTTATGAGCATGTTTAGCAATTTTCGCTGCATTTTCATAGCCAATATGTGGATTTAATGCTGTAACAAGCATTAAAGAACGATTTACATTTTGGTTAATCACTTCTTTATTTGCTTCGATGCCAACCGCACATTTATCATTGAACGAAACTGTTGCATCAGCTAATAAACGAGCAGATTGTAAGAAGTTATATGCAATTACTGGCTTAAATACGTTTAACTCAAAGTTACCTTGGCTCGCCGCAAATCCAATTGTTGCGTCATTTCCCATAACTTGCGCTGCAACCATTGTTAATGCTTCACTTTGCGTTGGATTTACTTTACCTGGCATAATAGAGCTTCCTGGCTCATTCGCAGGAATAATAATTTCACCCAGACCACTACGTGGACCGCTCGCAAGCCAACGTACATCATTAGCAATCTTCATTAAATCAGCTGCTAATGCTTTTAATGCACCATGTGCAAACACAACTTCATCATGACTCGTTAATGCATGAAACTTATTCGGTGCAGACACGAATTGTTTTCCTGTAAACTGACTAATTTCCTCTGCGACCATCTCACCAAATTTAGGATGAGCATTAATTCCTGTTCCAACTGCAGTACCACCAATCGCAAGTTCTTTCATATATGTATTGCTATCCGCAATCATACGCTCTGTTTTTTCAAGCATACGATGCCAACCACTAATTTCCTGTCCTAGCGTTAAAGGCGTTGCATCTTGCAGATGCGTACGACCAATTTTAATAATATTTTGAAACTCATTTACTTTTTTCTCTAATGTTACTTTTAATTTTGTAATTGCCGGTAACACTTGGTTTTCCACCGCAATCACACATGCAACGTGAAGTGCTGTCGGGAATGTATCATTTGAACTTTGAGACATGTTTACATCATCATTTGGATGAATATGTACATCAAGCCCTTTTCCCTTTAAAATTTGATTCCCCCGGTTTGCGATTACCTCATTCACATTCATATTTGATTGTGTACCGCTGCCTGTTTGCCATACAACAAGCGGAAAATGTTCATTCCATTTTCCTGCTAGGATTTCATCGACTGCTTCTACAATCGCCTGCGCTTTTTCTTCTGATAACTTCCCTAGTTTCTGGTTACTAATCGCAGCACTTTTCTTTAAAATTGCAAATGCTTGTACAATTTCAATCGGCATATACTCTGTTCCAATCGGAAAGTTTTCTTTACTGCGTTGTGTTTGCGCTGCCCATAATTTATCAGCTGGAACTTTCATTTCTCCTAATGTATCTCTTTCAATTCTGTACTCCATGTTTTCATCCCCTTGAAAATATAATAGCTACGCTTTTATTGTAACAGACTTCCCTTCAAACGATAAGGATTCTCACTCCTGTTTATTCATAATTCTATATTTAAAAAATTATGTTTCAGATGAATCGGGAGATAAAAACCAACCAGAAACACCAATCGCTTGCATCTGCCATACATTCACAAGAAATGAAATTAAAAATAATGACCCAAATCGAAATATGAATGCTCCGAATAATCCATAAAATAAAGCCTTTTTTCTATCATCTTCAGGTATATGTTTAACCATAATAGCAAGTACAAGAGCATTATCTGCAGATAAAACTCCTTCTAATGCGATAAGAATTAATATAACTCCCCCATACTCCAGCAGTAATGATTCAGTCATATTTCTCCTCCTGTTTTTGATACTATATATTTTGCTTTTTGATAAGCGAAATATACTAATCTCATTAGAAACTGAACAACCCGTAAGTTCTAATCGAACTTACGGGTTAACTTCGTACTATACGATGAAGAATTGTCATCTTCTATAGAAATTAAAAATCTCTAATACACCAATGGAAGGGATGATTTTATATTATGACACTTGTTTCCCTTTTTCAGCATCATCAACATACCAAATGAATTTCCCTGTATATCCGTATATAACTGCCAATGCTAATGATACAAAGCTCATCCACATGAATGGAATGTATGATAATGTTGCGACCCCTAATATACCAGCCATGTAAATCCCATTATCAGACCATGGAACCATACCTGAAGTTAGCGTTCCACCCACTTCTGAGTTACGAGCCAATATACGACGATCGAGCTTTAATTTATCATAGCTGTCTTGCATAATTTTTGGAGTTAAAATAAGTGATACGTACATTGCGCAGCCGAATACGTTTGCTAAGAAAGCGACGATTAATGTGGACAGTGTTACATTTCCTGCAGAGTTTAGTTTCTTCTCAAATTTTGATACGATTACTTTTAAAACACCGAGTTTTTCAAGTAACCCTCCGAAACCTAATCCAAAAATAATAACTGCTACTGATCCAAGCATACCATTGATTCCACCGCGATTTAGCAACTTATCAATGAAGTCCACACCTGATTCAATAGAAAAACCGTTATATGCTGTTCCAATTGCCTCTCCAAAGTGCATACCTTGGAACAGAGTTGCCCAAACTGCACCGAGAAGCGCTCCCATTGCAATTGTTGGCATTGATGGTTTTTTCATTGCTAATAGTCCGATGACAATAACCGCTGGTACAAGCATCCATATTTTAATATCAAATTGCTTTAATAAAGCTTCTTTTAAAAATTCCACTTTGTTTAAATCAACATTATCTCCACCATACATCCATCCGGCAACTGTAAACATAATACCGGTAATAATATATGCTGGTACATCTAGTACAAGCATCGCACGAACGTGCGCAATAACATCTACTTTTGCCATTGAAGCAGCAAGTACCGTACTATCAGAAAGCGGAGATAACTTGTCTCCAAAGTATGCCCCTGAAAGTACTGCTCCGGCAACTAATGGCAGCGGTAAACCAAGACCTTCACCGATTGCCATCATGGCAATACCAGCTGTACCAACTGTTCCCCATGATGTACCTGTTGCAATAGAAGTAATTGAACAAATAATTAAGGTTGCTAATAAGAATATACTCGGATGAATAAATTCTAATCCGTAATAGATTAATGTCGGTACAACCCCGCCAGCAATCCATGTTCCAATTAGTGCTCCTACAGCAACTAAGATGAGAACAGCTTCTAATCCGTTAGAAATTCCTTTCGTAATTGCATCTTGCAATTCTTGATAACGAAACCCTAGCCTTAATCCAAGCGCAATTACTAAAAACCATGAAATAAATAGCGCTAATTGAATCGGCAAATTAAAGATCGTTTGAAAGGAAAAGACAACAGCAAGAAACAGTAATAAAAGAATAATGATTTCTGGAATCGATGGTAATCTTACACTTTTCATTTGCTTCTCTCCTTACAAGTCGATAACATGATGTGTGTCGTCTTACGTGTATACGATATACAATGAACGAAGACAAAACGTAATTTTCACATTATTTCGATTTATTTTTTCAGTATAATATATACGACCTTTTCTATTGTAAAAGTAGATTGAGATTTTCGCAATGGAAATTATAAAAAATATTGTATTTTTATTTATAATTTCCAAAAATACATATGAAAACCTTACGAAGAAAAAATCTAGAAATCGCTTACAAAATAACACTATATGTAATCCGAATCATGTTTCAATCTGAAATCAATTGTATATTCGTACTATATTATAGAATGAAAATACCCACTAAAATCTAATTTGCTCAGCAGGTTTAACATGAGCGAACCATTGTCCAATTACTTGGTTATGATGATCGATAATTTGGGATGCAGATAAGATTGTGGAGTCGTATGTACTATGTCCATCTTCTACAAGAGTAAGATTATATCCAAGACTATAAGCACGTCTACATGTTGCATCCACACAAATCTCAGTTTGAATTCCTACCATTACAATTTGTTTTATACTTCTTTCATCTAGTTCCTGCTGTAAGCTCGTTCTATGAAATGAATCAGGATGATTTTTTTCAAGAGTAATGTCTTCTGCTAATGGAGCTATAGATTTATGAATACTCCAACCTGAAGTCTCCCGTTCAAGTGGAGAACCAGCTTTTCCATTATACTTCATGTAAATAATAGGTGCTTGAGCAGTACGAGCTTTTGAAATTAACAACTGAATATTTTCTAATAATTCCTTTCCTTTATATAAAGGTTGCTTCTCTTGAAAAGAACCTGTTTGTACATCAATAATGAGTAATGCTACACAATTTCTTCTCATAAAAAATACCTCCAAAACATTTCTTTCTAATACAATTTCTAAACATGTTCACTTGAAAACTCACATTTTTAAGTGTGTCCAAAATATATGATTCGATTACTCATCATTACGAAACGAAATTAGCATTTGAAGGATAGCGTTGCATTTCATATCTGAGTTTTTAATAAGAAATAATCTCCATACTGAAGCGTCTGCAATACAACATGTAATACCATACCTGGCAACTACTATTTTATCTCCTTTTACTTCTTTATCGTTATAAATAAAACCTGTAAATGTAATTTGTTTCCCTTTAAATCCAAGAACATCTTTTCCGATTATATTCATTGTTTGAATATAGTTTTTATCATCTATTTGTATTTCCTTCTGGTTCATTATCGTTTTCTCTAACTGTTCTGGCGACTGTTCTGATGTAGGTAGATTTTGAATTGGCTCTTCTTCCTGATCAACTAATAATTCTCTCCAATCAGAACTGATCTGTTTCGTTTGTGGTACTTTCTGCTCTACACTTTTTGCCTGTGCACTCTGATTCATTTCCCTGTTCGCTGCGAGACTACCATTAATTGTTACGTTGGAAAATAAAAACGCACTTACAATCGGAATAACAAACAGTGCATATAGAAGAACAATCTTCATTTAGTGCAGTACCACTAAATGAAATTTTAAATACAAATTTATTTAACTATGATGAAGCAAGTCAATCAGCTGGCTGGATTCAGGAGTTAAATAGCGAACACCATACACCAGAAACAGAAGAATACGGCATTAGTTCCTTTGTTTATCGCCGTAAACGTCCATTTCATCCTGTTCGACTTATGAATTGGTTAAAAAAATGGCCTTTGGATGTTGTAAGAGCGAAAGATTTTTTCTGGCTTGCATCTCGTAATCACATGATGGGGCTTCTATCTCAAGCTGGCTCTTCCATTATCATCCAAGGAGCTGGTGAATGGATTGCAGCATTACCAGAAGCTGAGCAGCAGCAAATACTTATAGAAGAGCCAGAAATACTAAAAAATTGGATGAGCAGTACGGAGATCGCATAACAGAGCTAGTCTTTATTGGAGTTAAAATGAAACAATATGATATTGAACGCTCTTTAGATACATGCTTATTAACCGATGAAGAAATGAGACAGGATTGGGATGATTTTGTTGATCCAATCCCTCCTTTTACCGTGGCATCATAATACAAAGTAGAAAAACAAGATGGTTTCCCTAAAAGGTTACCATCTTGTTTTCGTTTGTTCTTTAGAGTTACTAGGCTTATTTATTACATTAGCCCATATAACAAGTACAATTGTACTTATAACAACAAAAATCCCATAACCAATTCCCGCAGCATCACCAATTGTTTCTAATCCAAATGGTAACAGAGCCGTAGTAATTCCTATTACGTAAGAAAAAACCCCAAATATTTTTGCAAGTTTCTCTTTATCCCCCACGAAAGTCTCTTCTTGATATCCTGCAATGAGAAATAACCGCTTTTTTATATGAATTTGGTATCCCATAATAATGATTAACATGCCTACAAGAAAACTGATTATAAATCCACCGATCATCAAATCCCTCCTTTACAATATTTTACCATGATTATAACTATCACATGTCTATCTTTAATATTAAAAAATTCTGTTTTTTTAATATTACTCGTGATATATTACATATTGTATTCAATATTTCAATTAAATTTTCTTTCTGAAAGGAGAACCCAGCTATGGATTCAGGAAGGTTGAAAGGCATTATTATGGTCATTACAGGTGCTAGTTTATGGGGATTATCCGGGACCGCCGCACAACAACTGTTTCAACAAGAAAATGTTTCTACAGAATGGTTAGTTA
Organism: Bacillus sp. 05T22; assembly: GCF_056396765.1. NCBI lineage: Bacteria > Bacillati > Bacillota > Bacilli > Caryophanales > Bacillaceae > Bacillus > Bacillus sp. 05T22. The sequence continues at coordinate 771 of NZ_JBFTMC010000136.1, read as the reverse complement.
CAATTCGATTACTTATATCCGGAATTATTTTGCTCTTATTCTCCTCATTTGGCAGTAAAAAATCAGAAGTGCTTGGTATTTGGAAGCAAAAAGCCGAGGCAAACAAAATAATTCTGTTTGGATTGTTAGGTATGCTGGCTGTACAATATACCTATTTTGCTTCTATTCAGGAAGGAAATGCTGCAGTCGCAACATTGTTACAATATTTAGCACCAATATTTATAACTGTTTACCTTATCTTTAAATGGAATATTCGTCCTACTAAAATCGATTTTATTTCTATCGTACTATCTTTAATCGGGACCTTTTTCTTGCTAACGAATGGATCCATTGATAATTTAGCTGTTTCAACACCAGCTATCGTTTGGGGCATTTTATCCGGTTTATCACTAGCATTCTATAGCCTTTATTCAAAGGAATTATTAGAAAAATGGTCTTCATCTGTCATTGTTGGATGGGGGATGATTATTGGAGGAGTTGGTGTAACCGTCTTACATTTTCTCTCCACGAACGAGTTTATCTTATTATCTGGCATGAAATATTTACAGCCTAACAATCTTTTTCTCATTACATTCGTTGTTATTTTCGGCACACTCATCGCATTTTATTTATATTTAGACAGCATACGATATCTTACACCGAAAGAAACTACATTATTTGGTTGTACAGAACCACTTGCAGCTATCATTTCTTCTATTCTCATTTTGCATGTTCCGTTTCAATCATTTCAATTTTTAGGCGCTCTTTGTATTATTGTAATGGTACTTGTAC
>NZ_JBFTMC010000135.1:0-10607 GCF_056396765.1 Bacillus sp. 05T22 | reverse complement strand
GCAAGAAAAGAGAAAAAACGAAATAGCGGGGATCCCTAGAATCCTTGCTATACCAACCATGTATAAAATCATGCATAAACGAAGAAAAAAAGAACCAGGCAAACCCCTTGAGAGAGTAAGGCGCCGCCTGGTTCCTTGCTACCGATAATAGGACGTTATGTTAACTAGATGTGTATGAGATATACAATCAAACAAAGTTATTTTCCATTTTCATTCTTATTTTGAAATAGATGCACAATCAAAAGTCCACCAACAAATAAGATTGGAAATTCTACGACTATATATAATCCGTTTTTTGGTATTCCTAATATAATTGCAAGATAACTAAAAGAAAAAGCCCATAATGCTAAAATTATGATTTCTAAGATCTTCTTTTTCATTAAAAGTTAAACACCCCAAATCCCCTTAAAAAGTTGTATTCGGAATATTATAACAAAATCAAAAAAAGACCCTACAAGAGGGTCTTTCATGAACTAATATTAAGCTTTTTGAACATTAGTAGCTTGTGGGCCACGTTGTCCTTTTTCCACTTCAAACGTTACACTTTGTCCTTCGTCTAAAGATTTGTAACCGTCGATTTGGATAGCTGAGAAATGTACGAATACGTCTTCTCCACCTTCACGCTCGATGAATCCAAAACCTTTGTCTGCATTAAACCATTTCACTTTACCTTGTTCCATAATTGTTGCCTCCTAGTGTGGATACCCACACATATGTTACTACCCTTGCTCAAATACCTTAGACGAAAAACAAAATTTATTCTTAATCTCAAACCGAACAAAAATAGGTCTTTCTTAAATTAACATACTTTCTAAAAAATAGCAAATTTCAAAAATAAGTCCTTATGGTAATTAGCCACTAATAGTGGTTGCTGGAGAAAAAGTCACTATGATAGTCATCACAACAAGAAGTTGCCAAAGGATCTCGACAATATCATTGGTTTGATTTTTTCAGACATTCAACAACTGATAAAATTAGCTATTTTCGAGTTAAATTTTACTTCTGATAACGGTAATTATGTGAACACAAAAGTCCTCCAGTTAAACAATCTGGAGGACTTTTAATAGTCTTCTAAATACATTGAATCCCGATAATAGGACTTTATGTTAACTCTCTATAAATAAATATTCATAGCATTTTTCACAATTTATTTATCTGCTTGTTTTTGTTTCTTTTTCAAATACTCCGCACGCAATTTTTCAATTTGCTGCTTTTTATCAAATTTAGCAGGCGTCTGTTTTTCATGAAACTTTGTCACAGCTACCTGACTTTTGTAATCTAATTGATATTTTCCCACTTTGTTCACCTACTTTTCTTGTCTTTAAAGAGAATCTATTCAACAAATATAATATACCTTATTTTACTGAAGTAAACCTTATTACTTTATTAGTTTCCTACAACAAAAATTATGTAAATAAGCTGTCCATATGGACAGCTTATTATTTTTTTACTTAATGTAGTTTTATTCTGGCCGTTTGGTTTGAAATTTGCTTTTTGGCTAGAGTGCTGGCTCGTCGTGTGGGGGCGAAACCCCACGTATTACGTATCTATTTTTTGAATAAGAACTATCTTAAGACGAATGATCTAAGCGGTTCGGCTCGTATAATTGCTTGCTCAAGTCGAGAACCATTGCTTTGCTTTTTGTCTGTCGGCTTGGCGAGAAAAGCACACCAGCCGAAAAAAGTTTTGCAAGGATGGAGCGAAGCGGAAAAGGTGGAGATTTTTTGAGTGGGTTTCTCAAAAAATACTACCTGTTCCTTGCGGAACTTTTAGCCCTTAGTAATAGTGATAATAGAGAGGATTTACAAAAAGCGTGTAAATCCCTTGATATAACTGGGTTTAATGCACTTTTCAGGGTGTCACGAAAAGGTGACACTTTTTTGTTTTTTGTCACCTTTTCGTGACACCTAAAAAATTACATAAATACTTTAAAGTACATATAAAAAAAGACTGTATCAATTTGATACAGTCTAAAAAAATCTAGCCGGTAATTTTACTTTTTTACCATTTTGGTCTTTAAGATTTTTCAAAGAATGTTGAAACAATCTCATAGTTAATCTATCAAGTTTCACTTCATTTTTTCGAGGTGCACAAATCATTATGTAAGGATTCACTACCCATGTTCTAGGACTTACAGTGCGACCATTTTCAATAATTTGTCCTGCACCTTCTGGATTAAGTAAAATTTCTTTTTTCTTTAATGAATTCATAACAGTTGATGTTTTTTGCCTTGATTTCCCTATCATTTCAGCAATTTCAGAAACAGTTGCCGCTTTTGGTAACTCAAAATCGTCCTCAACGCTCTTTCGTTTCCTTTTAAATTTATCATCTCTACAAATAATGACATTACTTCTAAATTCCAAATAAGCTTGAATTCTAAATAAAAAACTTTCTTCTGCTTGAGTTAAATAACCAATACTATTCAATAAATCTAAATTTCTATGCATTACTTGATTAAATGGTTCTCCAGCAAATGGATCTTTATTAGTTCCAACATAATGGTCTTCTCCAGTTAGTTCTTTTAACTGTTGTAAAAGAGATTTTTTAAGTTCTTCAGCTTGATCTCTTTGTTTTCCATCTTTCTCAAAATCTCTATTTCTAGCATTTCTATCAGCTTGATTTAAAGCTTGTCCCAATTCTTCATTCATTGTTAATTCCTCCTCTAAATTAAGGGAATCAACAAAAATACCTATAATTTGCTATTTGATTATAAATCAAATTATGATAATCTATAATCAGATAAATGAAGTTTAGGTATTTTCGTAGAATACCCTATGAAAAGAGTCATGTTCCAGCATGGCTCTTTTTTTCATTCTATCACGTTTTCAATAACCTTGAAGATAAAAACAAAGTTTCCCCATTTTTTTTATCATTCCACGTCAAACCCTCGATGTTTATTAATTTTTTTCTTATGTTCACGTTCAAATTGATTATCTATTCCCTGGCTACTCAATTCATTTTTAACAAGATCTCTAAACGCCTTAAATTGCTCTCCAAGAACTTTTTTTGACAAGTTGTATAAAACTCTTATATTTTCCCTCAAACCCCTTACATGAGCTTTTAACCGGCTTATTTCAGTGTGTAATTCTTTATTTTCTTCTCTCAATTCACGATTTTGTTTATAAGAATGATTTAAAGCAAGATTATTACCCTCTATTGTTTCTTCTAAATATTTATTATCTGCTCGTAAACTCTCATTTTCTTTCACAAAATCTGTTGTTTTCAAACGCCCATAATCTTTTTTGATAGTAACCGCTGCATTCACTTGTTTTGTTAATTCTTGATATTGTTCTGGTGATAACACATAATTTCTTGTTTGTTTCTTCGTGATTTCAGCTTTTCCAAACACTTTATCCTGCACTTCTGTTATTACTTCTTTACGCAAAAATGGAATTTTAACAGGTTCATTTGGTACTTGATCCGCAACACTATCTAATTCTTTTTGCATTTGTTTTACTCTTTTTTCTAACTCTACATGACGCAGGCCAATTAGCTGCAGCTTTTCACTTTCACTCTCTACTTGTTGTTTCACTATCTCAAATTCTTTGTACTTATCAACGACATCACTTTCCAAACTCTTTTTTGCTACTTGTAATTCATTTGTTTTCTCTTCAACACTTTTTAAATGATGATCAATCGTTTGTAACTGCGTTTCTTTTTCTTGTACTTGATTCTCAACAAGTGATTTTGTTTCTGCATATTCCTTGTATTGACGGACTTTCATGTATTTATGTGAACCTACATTGGCACGTTCAAAATTTGGAATGTATTCTTTCGCTAATTGCTCAATATAAGCCGTTTCTAATTCTCTCCAATGCGCAATTAACTTTCTCCCTGTTCCTTGTACACCTTGTTGTTGCAAGGCTCTATCCATTCCGACACGCCTCGTTAATCCTCGACTACTTTCGAAATTCGGTACATAGTTAATATGTAAATGCGGATTGGCTTCATCATCATGTAAAACCATGTTATAAACTACTAAATTTGGATTTCGCTCCTGAAACGCCTCAGCATAGTGCTTCAGCGCCTCCTTTTTGGTCTCCCTATACTTTGGGTCGTCTTTGCCTTCCCCAATCGCTACAACGAGTTCTCGTTGCTCATGCGTCTTATCGTCTTTATGTATTTTGTCATAGTAGTCATCAATCTTACGGTCATTCCGTTTTTGTTTCTCGTTATACTTGTCCACCGCTTCTTGAAAGATATCCTTGTACACACTTCGGATGTCCTTTTGAACAAAGTAAATATTCTCGTGTAACCTGGCTGGATCTATGCCAGGATTCCCATGAATATTTTCTCTGTTATTGTGACTCAATGAACTTTGGTGAGATTGATTAAATGAGATAGAACCCAACATAAAGTGCCACCACTTTCCCTAGATTAATTGATACCATAAGTCTAGCAAAGCGATGAAATGGAGTCAATTAGAGTAACCCTATAGGTATTTTGACACTTTGTATCAAAATCAATAGGGGTCTGCGACGCTTTTCGGCTTTGCCGAGCCATGTCCAGCATGGCAAAAACAAACCTTGGGCTTTGCCCAAACCCACTGGGGAAATCTTCCCCAGACCCCGTCTAACAAACTCCCCCAACCCCCTCATTTTTTGAGGGGGCTCCCTCGCCGGTAGGCAGGGTCAAACGGGTACCGTTTGACAACCACAAGAGGGTTTTGGAACAGGTGAATCAGTCAACTCCTTAATGCTCACTCCGTTCCGCTTACCGTTGACAGACGCAATATATAGTTATTTCCAATAAGATTTTTCCAACCCTCTATGACTGATCAATATGGATTGCCCATTATCGAATATAAAAAATAAAAACGAATGTAGACTTTTACATATTCGTTTATTTTAGAATACCTTAAAAAATCACCATAAAATATTTTACGCAGGGACATGCCCTAACCAAATCTATTACTCTAGCATATTATGTAGAAGCGACTTTAAATCTATAAAAAAGTTGCTAAGGAGGCGCATATAAAATGGCAACATTTGAAATTGGTGCGAGATGTCTTTTCAATTTTCGAAACGAACGCTTTTTCCTATTAGTTGAAGATGAAATTACAGTTCCAGATAAAGGTGTGGAGATTGATCCAGTTAATATCTATGAAATTGACGAGCAAACTTTCGATTTTATCAGAGATGAAGGAGATACAGACGTGTGTGTACCAGTTACTACACTTCCAACTGTACCACCTGGATTTAAATTAGAACGAAAATGTATTTTTACAATTGATAATGCATACTGGGCAATCTATGATTTAGAAAATGGAACGGATACCAATGTTATATTAATCATCACTGCAGCTTTATTTAACTCATTGAGAAATTCTGGTGTTCGTGAATGTTTTCCTCAAAATTTCATTTAATAAATTGATTAGACCTCAAAGTTCATACAAAAAAGTGAATGTAAACTTTTTATTATTTGTTTACATTCATTTCCCTTTAAACATTGACTTTATCGCAACTTACCCATTTTCCTCAAAAACTACTAGAAAAGTATACATTCAAATCAAAGCAAAACCTCTGGTCCAATCACTCTTTTCACATAATTCATAAGTTAATGTAAAAGGGGGTAATCCTATAGTAGCTTTACTACAATTAATTAGACCATCCGCATTTAGAGCTGTAAAAGCATTTAATCAGAATGTACTTACAACACAAATTCAACAGATTACGTATGAAACTAAACAGTTTGATTTAAAAGATGAGTATAATATATCCGATTCAACCTTTGTTCCTAGAAGAAAAGGAGTATATGCTATTACTGCAGGTGCAGCATTTCTTGCTAATATTCCTTTTGATAATCCTCGCACTACAACCATGTTAATACGTGTAAATGGTATCGATATTGTTAAAGAAGATCACTATTTCGTACCAAAATTAGTTAGACGACCTCATGCAGTAAGAGTAAGTACTATTCTACAATTAAATAAAAGGGATAAAGTTCAAATATGGACAATTATTAGCGGAGGAAATATGACTATTTTAAATAACGAAGGAACACATTTTGAAGCAGCTAGATTTTCATCTCCATAAAATTTCATTAGTATAATCACAATTAACTAAGAATAATCTTTTTATTTTTAGTTATAAAAATAAAAAAAGAGCTTTTAAAAAAGCTCTTTTTTTCTATCTAATTATTCAATTCGAAGTGCTAAAATATCTCGACAATCTAAAACAATTACAGTTCCTGGTTCTGTTTCATTATCTACAAAAGTTGCACAAAAATTTTCTGGATTGAAATTAACAAAAATAACATCTTCGATTGTATTCCCACTTAAAAAAATATCTACTTCTGTACCTAATTGTAAAACCGCTAACTGATCACATACGCATTTATCATGATTATTAAACATTTAAAAACACTCCCTTCTAGAAATATAGAATTCATTCTATTCTATGTTTAAATACAAGAAGAGCTTGTTTAATAGCCTATATTCCAAAGAGATAGTATTTTGGGTTGTGGTATATTTTCATACATAGTTTTCTTCGGAGGGCGTAATTCCATAAAACATACTCCTCTCTCATTACAATGTACTACAATACCTGCATTATTGATTTATGTACTATAATAGATAGGGTATATATAATTGCTTGTATCAATATAGGATACAAACATGTTTAGCATGCAAATATAAAGAATAAAGAAACAAGGAAATAACGATATATACTATATTCATGCTAGATTTACATAATACCACTTATCAGCAAGCAGTCCATGTATCTAGAAACCTAGAAAAGTCCCTTCATCTTCTGAAGGGACTTTTCATTCACATAATCAATGTTATCGGAAGTTAAGAAAATAAACTTGTTTTATTATGTTGGAGATGGAAATCTAGTAGCTTCAAAGTGTGTAGTTGCAGGATCTGAAACGATTTCACCAGCTACAGAACTTTGCACAAATACCTGTACTTGATCTCCAGCATTTAACTGAATGTTAGTAGAAACAGATACATCATTGTCAAATGGGATTATACTAAAGAAATCATTATCTCGGGATACGTCAGTATTGTTTACTCTGATGGCTATTTGCACTCTATAAGGATTGGTGAAAGTAACAGGACTAAATTGAACACTTGCAATAATAGAGTATATACCTTTTGTTTCTGGAATAAATGTGGAAGTAAAAGTACTATGTTCATTTATTAGATCATATTGTTCATTCGGATATAAAACTTGTACATCGGTGTCTGCAGGAACAGGTATAGAAGCATTAGTAACATCCCTAACAGCCCTGAATGCTGATTGTGGTGTTGATCCTGAAGATCCCTGAATAGGAAGTGGAAACTCACAAGGATTGAAATGCAATCTATTTTTTGATGACATAAGTAATCAAGCTCCTTTGTTTGAATTTAATATATTAAATGTAAAACGAGCTTGTTTTTCTTGTATACTTGTCTCTACTTGTCTATACTTGTCCAAAGGAAAACAATAATATATATCATATACATGTAAAATTAACATAACGTCTCATTATCGATAGTATCCAAAAAAGCTCGCTTATCTTGTTTCAAATAAGAAGCGAGCTTTTCTTTCCATCATTCAATTATAATTTATTTACCAAACAGACGATTCCAAAGTGATTTCTTCTGTTCTGTATCTGCTACGCTATCTGTAGCAACAGTTGCTACCTCATTTTCTTCAACGCTTGATATCACTAGGTTTATAGCCTGTTCTAACGTTATACTCTTCTTGTTCACAGCTGATATCATCCGTTCTATAGTTGCTACGTCTTTATGAAAAAAACTCTCGAGTTATTGTTACCCTGCTCGAAAGGATATCCGGCTTCTTCCAGAGCAAAGCAATATTTACCCAAAGTACTTGAGCCAATCCCTAAGTTCTTGGCTACCTCAGATCCCCAATAAGTTTGAGCCATAGTTACATTTTCTGTAAGTTGCTTTTCACTTCACAGTACGATTGCTTCTTCTACCCCCATAACAAGAAAAGGAACCTACTAGTAGGTTCCTTTTCTTGTTATGGGAGATTTATTTAATTATATATAAGTGTAAAACAAGTGTCCGACGCTCGATCCACACTATAATATATGCTGTCCTATTCAATATAGTGCAATGAATTTTAAGTAATCTAATTTAGTTTTTCTTATTTCAAAATGAGAAAAGTAACTATTATACAAGCCCACACACAAATAGATATATTAAATACCATATTAAAGTAGGTATGAAAACACTCAAAAAACAAAAATAAATGGAGGTTTTTTAATTGAGTGAAAACAAACACGATCACAATAAAGATTGTAAGGTTAAAGCAGAAACACAAATTCCGTTCAGTGATACTCCAGCAACGCCTCTTCTTACAAGAAATCCAATAGTTAAAATTCCAGTTGTATTAGCAGAAAGAACACTTCAAATTGTAGTAGAAGCAAATATCCCACTTTGTCCACCAGCAGTAGAAATTAAAAGAGTATTAAAAGATGTATTTTTACAACAATGTAAACTAGTACCTGTTGAATATGAACCAATTGATGGAACAGGGTATTTACGAGTAACAAGAGCAAAATTATTTGTAGAAGGTTTTATTCGTAAAAATATTGAATATGCTGCTAAAGACTGCAATGGCGTGATTCATGATAAAATTGCAAAGGTTCGATTCTCTGGTTTTGCTGACTTAACTCGAAATGACTTTTCTTCTAACCCAATCATAGCTTTTTCTTCAGAAAATAAAGCTCGTTTTATTAATCCAAAAAACACTGATGTTCCTCGTCTAGACAAATTCTTCTTTGAAAATAATGTTTTCTATAATGAACAACCATTTTGTGAAATAATTAGTGCAGAATTTTATGAGCTTGACTTCTCACCATGTGATAATGATCATGATAAACATCATGAAGAATCATGTGGTAAACATCATGAAAAAACATTTGACCACTTACGTGAAAAAATCGTTCTTGATCTTACTTTGAAAGTATTACAAACTCAACAAGTAAGAATTGGTGGATCAACTGGACAATCTAGCTGCTAATTAAAAATTCTCATTAATATTCTTAAATCAAGTCAGTTATTTTGCAACATTTCATGCACTAAAAAAAGGAGAATCCCATATTTTTTTGGGGATTCTCCTTTCTTATTTAAAGATTGTTCACACAAATGATCTACACATCAATTCATCTTTGATATACAGATCATTTGTATGATAATTTTTATAAATAATTGCTGAATAAAAAACTTACATAAATGCTTTTAAAAGTTCTTGTACGAATGGAATTATTCCACCTACAAATTTTAAAACTGCCATTGCGATTTCCATGTTATTTCCTCCTTTATTCTTATATTAAGATTTTGTGAATCCTTGTACCTTTATTATAGTAAGCGCTTACAAAAATAGCAATACTTTTTTACAATATAATAAACATTAACTATTAATGTTCTATAATCTATGATTTTCAGCAATTAAATAAAGGTAACCAATCCCCTTTATTTAATTACTAAAGAATCTACGTTAATTCTGTATTCAAAACTCGTTGTGCAGTAATAATAACACCCTGAGCAGTTACTCCATAAACACTGTATATGCCACCGTTTTGATTAGGAACAATTTCAATTTATCATCCCCAACTCAACACTCTCTCTTAAATTATCCTGCCTTTTAGCAACCAATTCTAGTTCTTCAGGCGTAATCTTAATTTAAACAATGTTCTCTGTCCCCATATAACATTGAAAATTATACCGTAAGCATTGGATTTATTTCCCTGTATTTTCAGAGAAGGAGAGAGATAATTAATCAAATTTCAAAAGATTATTTCCAAAACTCATACCATTTCTTATCTTTACTTGCTGCAATCATCTTCTTAACTTCCTGGACTTCCCTTATTGTTTGCATGAGCATCTCATCACGGCCCTGGTTCTTCGCCATATCTTCGCTAGTATTCATCGCTATAAGTGCCTGGGATTCCTGTATCGTTTGTATAGCGCTCAATAACTCTGATTCTTTTTGTATGAATCGCTGGTCTTGCTCAGTTAGTCGTTTGGTTAATTCCTGGAGCAACTCATTTTGTTTTTCAATGACTTCTTTTTGATCTTGAATCATCCTCTGTAGCGTTGTAGCGTTGAAATCCGGTTCTTCATAGCGCTCAACTTCATGTCGATCCAATGGCAACACTTCAACACCTTGATGCCATGATACAATTTGCTTTGTGGCATTTTCTAGTGTCATATCTGTGTCATTCTTTAGATTTATAACCTTACGGAATACCATTACATCACTTTCTCTATATTTCCTATGCCCACGCTCGTTTTTTATAAAAGTGTAACCCTCTTTTTCTAACACGTCTGCATACTTACGTAATGTAGATGATTGGATACCTAATTGCTCAACCACGTCACTAGGATTATAAAGCGTCTTCATAGCGTTTCACCTCAAAAATATATTCGCTATAGCAATGATATACCCTTTTTCCTAATAATTCACATATTAAGTTTAAATTTAGAGACTCGTTACTTCACGATAACAGCATCAAAATCTTTTTTTAATTTATACAAGATTTTATGCAAGAAAAGAGAAAAAACGAAATAGCGGGGATCCCTAGAATCCTTGCTATACCAACCATGTATAAAATCATGCATAAACGAAGAAAAAAAGAACCAGGCAAAC
>NZ_JBFTMC010000134.1:0-10791 GCF_056396765.1 Bacillus sp. 05T22 | reverse complement strand
GCTTTAAACGCGCATGCATCCATAAAAGAGGCTGTTGTAATTGTTCGAGAAGATCAGCCGGGTGATAAACGATTGGTGGCATATGTCGTGGGTGATGGGAATGTAGGTGCGTGGAGAGATTATCTCAAGGCGGAACTACCAAGCTATATGGTTCCTTCAGGATTTGTAATGATGGACGCCATTCCACTAACTGCTAACGGTAAAGTTGATCGTGAGGCCTTACCTGTACCAGAGGAGAAGAAAATCGAAAGTGAATGTGTTGCCCCGCGAAATGGTAAAGAAGAAAAGCTGGCTACCATTTGGAAGCGAGTATTAGGGATTAAAAAGGTGGGAATCCATGATAACTTCTTTGAAATTGGTGGAGACTCGATTCTCAGCATTCAGATCATATCACAAGCGAGTCAATTGGGTTTAAAACTTACACCCAGGCAAATGTTTGAATTCCCAACGATTGCCGAGTTGGCGCAAGTGGTCAAAGAAGATCAGGGAGTACAAGCGGAGCAAGGGGTTGTGACGGGAGAGGTACCGCCTACTCCAATTCAGTATTGGTTCTTCGAGCAAGAACATCCGCGTCCACAACATTGGAATCAATCGATGCTTTTAAGAGTAAGAGAGAGATTGGATGTGGAGTTACTAGAGGAAGCCCTATTAAACTTACTCAAACATCATGATGCCTTACGTTTCCGGTATGAACAGTTGCCAAATGCAACCTGGAAGCAGAGGAATGAGGGAATCGATGAACAGTCTGTACTTCGTGTGGTAAAGCGGAACGATGCTGATCAACAAGCGTGGAATCAAGTGATACAAGAAGAGATGGATATTACTCAAGCCAGTTTCAATTTACTTACAGGGCCGTTGATGAGAGTCGTGTACTTTGATGACGGTTCGAATGGGAACGATCGATTATTCTGGACGATTCATCATTTAGTAGTAGATGGGGTATCATGGCGAATTCTATTGGAAGATTTACAGGCGGTATACAACCAGATGAAACAAGGTCAGAAGGTTCAGTTACCTGCGAAAAGTACATCCTTTAAAGAATGGTCGGAACGACTACAGGCATACAGTGAGTCAGACCTTTCAAAAGAAGTAAAAGATTATTGGCACGAACAGGTAGAAAAACAAGTGATGACGATTCCGATGGACTACCCTATACAGGAAACGACAGAAGCATCGATTGATCAAGTGACGATGACGTTGGGAGCAGAAGAGACCCACGCGTTGTTACAAGAAGTTCCGATGACTCATAAGACAAGGATTAACGAGGTACTATTGACGGCATTAGTACAAGCTATAGCTGACTGTACAAATCATCATAAGGTTTCTGTTCACTTGGAAGGACATGGGAGAGAAGAGGTGATTGAAGGCGTTGATCTATCGCGGACAGTGGGTTGGTTCACGAGTATTTATCCCGTTCACCTTGATCTTCAGGGATCAACAACACCTATTGAGGGATTAAAGGCTGTGAAAGAGCAATTGCGTCGAATTCCGAATCAGGGCATTGATTATGGCATTTTACGCTACTTGAGCAGAGAATTGCTTCCGTTCTATCAACAGCAAAAACCATCAATAAGCTTTAACTATTTGGGACAATTTGATCAAGTGTTTTCCAAAGAATCTTTGTTTATGCAGGATACAGGATTTACACGCTTAGATCATGCTCCAGAATCGAAACCATCTCACTCGATTGATGTTGTTGGTATGGTGAAAGATGGGAAGTTACATTTTGTTTGGATGTATAGTAGAGAACAGTTTTCTAGATTGACGATTAAAGCGATAGCAGATGTCATGTTGAATCAACTTCGTCTACTGATAAATCCACCAACGACAGAGTCTGCTTTTATGGTATCTGACTTTGCTGATGCAGAGGCACTTACGGAAGAAAGCTTGAGTAAAGTATTACTTAAATTAACAAAGAAGAGGGTGTAACGATGGGGGAAGTTATCGATATATACGGATTATCACCTTTGCAAAAAGGGATACTGTTTCATACTTTATATGATCAAGATGATGAGCATTCTTTTTCCTACATTGTACAGGTAGGTTTCTTACTCGGTGGTCGATTGGATGTTGCTACTTTCGAAAAGGCCTGGGAATACGTCATTCACCGACATGAGATTCTACGTTCTGTTTTTGTGTGGGAGGAAGTAGAAAAGCCATTGCAAGCTGTTTATCAACGTCTTCCTTTTACTATTCGTCGAGAAGACTGGAGCGCTCTTTCATGCGGAGAGAGGGAAAAGAAATTACACCAGTTTTTAAATGATGATCGGAGAAAAGGGTTTTCGTTAGATGAAGCACCGTTGATGAGAATCACTGCGATTAAAGAAACAGAAGAAGAAACGAGAATCATTTGGACGCATCATCATATTTTGTTGGATGGGTGGAGTGTGTCCCTGATCTTCGGTGAAGTGATGGGAGTTTATCTCAAGATGATAAAGGGAGAAGCATTCGATCTTCCAAAGTCTCTTCCCTATAAAAAATATATCCAGTGGATTAATAAACAAGATCGAAGTAAAGCTGAGAAATTCTGGACAGAAGAATTAAAAGGATTTCATGCACCTACGCCATTAGCGATGGAAAGAAGTGACCAGGGGCAGGAGAAGGGTTATGGAGAGAGCGTTTATCAGCTATCTGAGGAACTGACTGAAACTTTACAAGAGTGGGTACGAAATAGTCAGCTAACATTAAATACGTTAATACAAGGAGCCTGGGCTTACTTGATGAGCCGGTATAGCGGTGAAAGCGACATCGTATTTGGTGTGACTAGTTCTGGACGTCCTACTGAATTAGCAGGGGCAGAGAAAATGGTTGGTCTATTCATTAACACATTGCCTACCCGAATTCATGTAAAGAATGATACATCAGTAGTAGACTGGCTCCGTAAGATACAGATAAAAGAAATGGAACGGAGACAATACGAGTATAATTCGTTGGTCGATATTCAAGGGTGGAGTGAAGTTCCAAGGAGCAGTACTTTATTTCATACCTTGTATGTGTTCGAAAATTACCCGATCCAAGGAGAGCGCAATGCTGATTTAAGATTACTAGAGGTCCAAAGTGCAGAACAAACAAATTATCCTTTGACGCTCATTGCAATGCCGGGTAAGGAATTTACTTTGAAGTTGATGTATGACCGCCATCATTTTGATGAAGAGACCATTCATCGGATTCAGGATCATCTATCGCAAACATTAATTCAGATGACGAAAAGCTCAGATTCAAAGCTATCCGAAATTACCCATTTAACAATGGAAGAGCAGGTACAACTGCTAGAGAAATGGAATGATACCCAAGTAGAATATTCATCTGAAAGCATGATTCATACGTTATTTGAGCAGCAAGTGGAGAAAACGCCAGAAGCGATCGCGGTTATTTATGAAAATGAGAAACTTACCTATAGAGAGCTGAATGAGCGTGCTAATCAGCTAGCTCACTATTTACAGAAGCGTAGTGTGGGTCCAGAGTCTTTAGTCGGTGTATATATGGAAAGATCGCCAAAAATGATGATAGCGTTGCTAGGGGTTCTAAAGTCAGGAGGAGCTTATGTTCCACTTGATCCTACGTATCCCGAGAATCGGCTACGCTATATATTAGAAGATGCTAGAATCGAAGTACTAGTGACGCAAGAAAAGTTAGAAAAAATAGGTATATCCGAACAAATTGAAATAATTTGTATGGATCAAGATCGCATTGCGATTGAACAGGAAGAACCGATCGTATGTACAAGCAGTGTAGCAGGAAAAAATTTAGCATACGTTATGTATACTTCAGGATCTACAGGTAATCCAAAGGGAGTGATGATTGAGCATCATTCGGTGATCAATTATCTTGAATGGATGCAACATCAATATCCACTCTCTGAAAAGGATGTGGTCTTGCAGAAAACACCATTCTCATTTGATGTATCTGTATGGGAGTTATTTTGGGGTATTAGTGTAGGAGCATGTGTATCCTTCCTGCCTCCAGGTGGAGAAAAGGATCCTTCTATAATAGCTGAAGTGATAGAGAAGCATCAGATTACTGTTGTCCAATTTGTTCCTTCGATGCTATCTGTTTTCTTAGATCATTTCGATCATATTGATTTGAAACTGAAATGTTCATCCGTGCGTCATGTGTTTTCCGGTGGGGAAGAGCTTAGTCCAGGGGTGGTTAGACGATTTCAACAGCACTGGGATCAGAGCGGACAAGTTAAATTGACCAACTTTTATGGACCAACAGAAGCAACCATTTACGTGAATGCATTTGACTGTCAGCCCCATCAAGAATTTGTTTCTATTGGTAATCCGATACAAAATATCCAGCTGTATGTATTAGATCAGAATCAGCGTTTGCAATCGATAGGGATAGAGGGTGAGTTGTATATTGGTGGTGCAGGTTTAGCACGTGGTTACTTAAACCGACCTGATCTCACTGCTGAAAGATTCGTTCCGCATCCGTTTCAATTAGGAGAACGGCTATATCGAACCGGAGATTCAGTAAGATATCTAACTGATGGGAATTTAGAATTTATAGGCAGAATGGACCATCAAGTGAAAGTGCGTGGCTTTCGGATTGAGCTTGGAGAAATTGAAGCGACTTTAGAAAGGCATTCGTCTATTAAAGAGGCTGTCGTGCTAGTGAGAGAAGATCGCCCTGGTGATCAGCGATTGGTAGCGTATGTGATAAGCGATAGAAATATCCAAAATTGGCGAGCGTATCTCCAGGACCAATTACCGAATTACATGGTTCCAGCACACCTTGTAGAGTTGGAATATTTCCCACTTACTCCGAATGGAAAAATCGACCGA
Organism: Bacillus sp. 05T22; assembly: GCF_056396765.1. Taxonomy (NCBI): domain Bacteria; kingdom Bacillati; phylum Bacillota; class Bacilli; order Caryophanales; family Bacillaceae; genus Bacillus; species Bacillus sp. 05T22. The sequence goes on along the minus strand of NZ_JBFTMC010000134.1, from coordinate 6,004 downwards.
AAAGCCTTACCAGCACCGGAAGGACAACCTATGGGAGAGTTTAACGTCCTACCAAGAACACCATCGGAAGAGCTCATCGCCTCGGTTTGGAGTCAAGTGTTAGGAATAGAAAATATCGGAATTCAGGACTCTTTCTTTGAACGGGGTGGGCACTCATTACTCGTTACCCAAGTCGTCTCTAGATTACAAGAAGCATTCCGGATCAAAATCCCGCTACGTGAACTATTCAAGTACGATACGGTGGAGGCATTGACGAAGCGACTGGATCAGTTGTGTAAAGGAGACAAAAAACGAGAGATTCCACCACTTGTACCTATGTCGCGGGAAGAATCTATTCCGCTTTCCTACGCACAGAAACGCCTATGGTTCATTGATCAATTAATGCCAAATAGTGCGATATACAATATTCATGCAGCATGTCGACTGACAGGAAAATGGTCACTTGAAGCATTGGAGACGGGATGGAATCAGTTGATTGAACGTCATGAATCATTGCGGACGGTAATTCAAGAGCGAGAGGGTGAACCCGTTCAACAGGTTCAGTCGCATGTTTTCAAACCCCTTCCTCAAATGGATCTAACAACTCTCCCTCTGGAAGACAGAGAAAGAGAGTTGAAGCGGCTCGTTCAAAACGAGGCGGAGGAACCATTTCATTTGGGACAAGGTCCTTTGATCCGAACACGAATTTTGAAAGTGGACAAAGAGGAATGGGTACTTCTTTGTACGATGCATCATATTGTTTCGGATGGGTGGTCAATGGGAATCTTACTCGAAGAATGGATGGCTTTTTATGAAGGAGCCATTAGTGGAAAACCAGTGGAACTGAGGGAGTTACCTGTTCAATATGCGGACTTTGCCATGTGGCAAAAAGAATGGCAAAAAGAAGAGAATCTTGATCAGCACCTTCAATATTGGAAGGAAGAATTGGCTGGTGAGTTACCGGTCTTGCAATTACCGATGGATCGTCCTCGACCTGCTGTTCAAACCCACCGTGGTGCAAGTCAATCTCTGATGGTGGCGAATTCCTTACGGGAAAAGCTCAAGGAATTAAGTCTGCAAGAAGGCTCCACCTTATTTATGACCTTGATGGCGGCGTATCAAAGCTTCCTTTCTCGTTATACGGGACAAGATGACATCTTGGTTGGAAGCCCGATTGCGAACCGGAATGTTAAAGAGATTGAAGGATTAATAGGTTTCTTTGCAAATACGTTGGTTTATCGAGCTGATTTCAGTGGAAATCCGACGTTCCAAGAACTTCTGTCGCAGATACGAAAAAAGGCACTAAAAGCATACGAGTATCAGGACATTCCGTTTGAGAAAGTGGTAGAAGCCGTAAAACCTGAACGGAATACCAGTCATTCGCCGATTTTCCAAACCATGTTTACCTTACAGAATACGAAACAAGAGTTACCTCAGCTATCAGAAAGAAACATGGAGCTGATGGAAAGTCATACTTCGGTTGCCAAATTTGATTTGAGTTTATTTGCATCGGAGACGGAAGAAGGGTTATTGCTAACTTTTGAATATAATACCGATTTGTTTAATGTTGCAACTATTGAACGAATGGCAGGTCATTTTGAACATTGGTTATATGAAATTGTATCTCATCCAAAAGATTCACTATCAAAGCTGAATATGCTATCGAAAGCAGAATATAAGAGGTTACTAGAGGAATGGAATGACACAGGTGTTGTGGCCATACGTGAAAGCACGATTCATACATTGTTTGAGGAACAAGTGGAGAAAACGCCAGAAGCGATCGCGGTAGTGTGCGAAGATGAGGAGCTAACGTATCAAGAACTGAACGAACGCTCCAATCAGTTGGCCCATTATCTTCAAAAGAGGGGTGTGGGATGCGAATCATTGGTTGGGATCAGCGTTACACGTTCATCCGAGATGATTGTCGGTCTCCTAGGAATCATGAAAGCAGGAGGAGCGTATGTTCCGATTGATCCTGCGTATCCGGAGAGTCGGATACGGTATATTTTAGCGGATGCTCAAATCGAGGTACTGGTGACACAGGACAAGTTGCAGCAAAAAATGACGTTACCTGAATCGGTTAACATGATTTGTATCGATCGTGATCGAGCAGCGATCGAACAGGAAGTAACGACGGCATGTACGAGTGAAGTGACAAGCGATAACTTAGCTTATATCATCTATACCTCAGGATCCACTGGCAATCCTAAGGGAGTGATGATTGAGCATCGGAGTACGTTGGCGATGATCCATTGGGCACATCAAACCTATTCCCGACAGGAATTAGCGGGAGTGCTGGCATCAACTTCACTATCCTTTGATCTATCGGTTTTTGAAGTATTTGTTCCTTTGACGAGGGGTGGCAAGGTAATTGTCGCTGAAAGTGCCCTTCATCTGGACAAGTTGTCTACGAAGGATGTGACCTTGGTCAATACTGTGCCATCAGCAGCGAAGGAACTGGTTCGAGCAAAGTTAATCCCTTCTTCGGTAAAAGTGATGAATTTGGCTGGAGAACCGTTGCCGCAGTCACTGGTCCAGCACTTGTATGAGAGAAGTCCGATTGAAAAGGTGTACAACCTATACGGTCCATCCGAAGATACTACCTACTCTACGTATATGAAGCTAGAAAAGGGTGTTATGCACAAGGTACCACCGATTGGTAGACCCATCTCTAACACAGAAGTATATGTACTCAGTGCAAACCAGCAAATGGTCCCGATTGGTGTAGTGGGTGAGCTTTACATTGGGGGATCAGGCTTGGCGCGTGGCTACTTAAATCGCCCTGACTTAACAAACGAGCGTTTTATCCCGCATCCATTTAAAGAAGGGGAGCGAGTATACCGGACGGGAGATCTTGTGAGATATCTACCGGACGGGAATTTGGATTATCTCGGTCGGATCGATCATCAAGTGAAGATCCGTGGATTCCGGATTGAGCTAGGGGAGATTGAAGCGACGTTACAAAGTCATTCATCAGTTAACGAAGTCGTTGTGATGGTATGCGAAGATCATCCGGGTGATCAGCGTTTAGTTGCCTATGTAGTGGGAGAAGGAAATGCTCATGCGTGGCGTGATTATCTCAAGACCCAGTTACCAAATTACATGGTTCCGGCACACTTTGTCGAATTGACAGTATTCCCACTCACCCCAAATGGGAAAATCGATCGGAAAGCCTTACCTGCACCAGAGCGCAAGGAAGCAGAGGGTGGTTATGTTGCCCCTCGTACCCCTACAGAAGAAGCGATTGTTTCGATATGGCATCAAATTTTAGGCACTGAAAATATCGGGATTCATGATTCATTTTTTGAACTAGGTGGCCATTCATTACTCGCTACACAAGCTGTTTCTAATCTGAATGAAACCTTTGGAATTGAGTTACCACTGCATGATTTATTTACGTATACTACCGTGCAGGAATTGGCAGAACGGGTTAATCAGTTGCGCTGCAGTGGAAATGAGCAAGCGCAGAATGATAGTAAGGAGAATGTAAGTTTTCAAGACTATATTCAAAATGAAGCAGCAGCGAGTAATGATGAAGAGTTACTTGAACTTCTTAAGCAATTGGAAGAGTTATCAGAGGAAGAAGCGCAAGGTATATTCGAGAGAAACTTGGTTGAGGAAGGTGTGAAAAAATGAGAAATGATTTACTTGCAAAGTTGAATTCGCTTTCTCCTGAGAAGAGAGCGTGGCTTCAGAAACAGATGCAGAAAAAGGAGAATAAAGAAGCGCTTCCGTTGTCCTATGCACAACAACGTTTGTGGTTTATGGACCGATTTAACCCAAACAGTTCAGTATATAATATTCCGACAGTATGGCGTCTAAAAGGAAATTGGATACCTGAAGCATTGGAAAAGGGATTGAATCGACTCATTGAACGTCATGAATCATTACGCACCGTTTTTAAGGAAGTAGGAGACCAACCTATGCAACATATTGTGGAATTCCTTCCTAGAAAACTACCTGTAGAGGATTATTCTCACCTTCCTCTGGAAGTAAAGGAAAAAGAGATAGAAAGTTTGATTGCTAGAGAAGCGCAGGATCCGTTTGATTTAATGAATGGCCCTTTGATTCGTAATCAACTGGTTCAATTAGGGAAAGAGGAATGGTTATTGCTATGTACCATGCATCATATTATTTCTGATGCGTGGTCCATCGGCATATTGATCAATGAATTGCTGGCCTTCTATGAGGAAGAAATGAGTGGGGAGCCTGCTGGACTAAGTTCGCTATCGATTCAATATGCAGACTTTGCGAAATGGCAAAGGCAGTGGTTGCAGGGTGAAGTGCTAGATCGACAACTTACGTATTGGCAGGAAGAATTGTCCGGTGAGCTTCCCATACTACAACTGCCAGTGGATCGCCCTCGACCGGTTACGCAAACGTACGCTGGGGACACGTATCATGTGATTCTTCCTCACACATTACTCAGTTCATTGAAGGATTTAAGTCGACGAGAAGGAGCTACCTTATTCATGACCTTAATGGCTGCATATCAGAGCTTTCTTGCTCGCTATACGGGGCAAGAAGATATTCTTGTCGGAAGTCCGATTGCGAATCGGAACCATAAAGGAGTAGAGGGATTAATCGGCTTCTTTGTTAATACGTTAGTCTATCGGGCGGATCTCAGTGGAAATCCGACGTTCCGGGAGATTTTGTCTCAGATAAAGAAAAAGGCGTTGAAAGCGTATGAATATCAAGATATTCCATTTGAAAAAGTGGTAGAAGCTGTACAACCTGAACGGAGTACGAGTCATTCGCCCATCTTCCAGACCATGTTTACGCTACAGAATATAAAACAAGAACGAATAGAGCTGTCTGGGAGAAGTTTGGAAATGATAGAAAGTAATATTTCCATCGCGAAATTTGATTTGAGTTTAACCGCTTATGAGGTGGAAGAAGGTCTATTTGTCTCTTTTGAATACAATACCGATTTATTTGACAGTAGAACCATTGCACGTATGGCAGGGCATTTTGAAAACTGGTTGAACGAAATTGTTCATCATCCAGATGAATCATTTACAAAGCTGTCGATGCTAGCGGACACAGAACAGAAGCAGCTCTTGGAAGAATGGAATGACACTGACGTAGTTTATTCACATGAGAGCATGATTCACGAACTGTTTGAGCAGCAGGTTGCGCGTACACCTGGAGCGGTGGCGGTAGTGTATGAAGGTGGACAGCTGACGTATCAAGAACTCAACGAGAAAGCGAACCAATTGGCACATTATTTACAGAAACGGGATATAGGACCTGAGTCATTGGTCGGTATATGTGTCGAGCGTTCACCCGAAATGATTATTGGTCTCTTAGGGATTCTCAAAGCAGGTGGGGCTTATGTCCCACTGGATCCGAGTTATCCTGAAAATCGCCTGAGATACATTTTAGAGAACTCGCAGATCCAAGTGCTTTTAACAAAGGAAGCGTTACAGGGTTGGTTGCCTGAAGGCATCCAAGCGATTTGTTTGGATCGAGATCAAGCAGCGATTTCTAAAGAGAGTAGCTTGGCACCAGTGAGCGGAGTGACAGCAAACAACTTGGCGTATATCATTTACACTTCGGGTTCGACAGGGAATCCTAAGGGAGTGATGATTGAACACCACTCGGTTATCAACCGATTACAGTGGATGCAAAAAAACTATCCATTATCTGAACAGGATACGATTCTTCAAAAAACGCCGTTTTCGTTTGATGTCTCTGTCTGGGAATTATTTTGGTGGTCATTTGTAGGAGCACGTGTTTGTTTACTTCCACCGGGTGGCGAGAAGGATCCTGCAATGATTGAGGAGTGTATTGAGCGATATCGCGTGACCACGATGCACTTTGTTCCGTCGATGTTATCTACTTTCTTGGATTATATGGAACAATTCAAAGCGAAAAAGGACGTATCGTCTTTGTGTCAGGTTTTTACCAGTGGAGAAGCGTTAAATACCGAACAAGTTCGCCGGTTTAAGGGTGTGTTTTATGATTCTCAGCAAACGAAGTTAAGCAACTTGTATGGTCCTACAGAAGCGACTGTAGATGTCAC
>NZ_JBFTMC010000133.1:0-10819 GCF_056396765.1 Bacillus sp. 05T22 | reverse complement strand
TCACGTAATAGAGGATAACATATATTGTAAATGCATAAAAACACGACATATCTATGTGATATGTCGCGGGAAGAGAAATAGTTATAAAAAATATTTGTTATATGCAAAAACTAAGAATGAAACATCGTTTACGCTTTTTCTGGAACTGCTTGTTGCAGTTTTTCAATTGATTTTTGAATGTCTAAAATCTCTTGTTCAATATGAAGCTTGTTTTGGGAAATATCTTGTTTCCATGTGGAAAACGTATCCTGCATATCGTCTTTCAATTCTTGAAAAACTTCTTTACCTTCTGAAGCTGTTTCAACAATTTGACGTTTTAATAATTTTGTATCAGCAGTAATATCAGCCAGCGTTTTTTTAATACCATTTCCTTTTTCTTTTAGTTTATTGCGCATATCTTTACCAGAAGAAGGAGTAGAAAAAAGAACGGCTAGTCCAGCGACAGCTCCGCCACAAATGATACCTGTTACAAAGGATTTAGCTTTTGACATAAAAGGAAACCTCCTTATTTTTTGTTCATATTCATGATGTATAAAACAATGCATATGCTTAAGACAAGGGGGGAGAAAAGTGAAACTTGTAACAACAATTTGTTTTATCGTAAGTCTTTTCTTTCTTGTACGTGCTATGCATTTATTGTTATTTATAAAGCAAAAAAGATCGTATCCTCCAGCATTTTGGGTTAAGAAACAAGCCATGCAGTACATTTCTTTTGGAGGAATAGGCTTGTTATGTACAATCGTATTTTATATGTTTCTGTAGTACGGTTTACAATTCGTACAAAATAGAGAGAATTCTTACCCTTATTTTACACTATTTGCAATGGTACTTGCGATGTTTTGTAAAGTTTCCGTCGTATATTCATTTTGGTGTGATTTCCAAACGGCGCCAAAACCATCGTTTTCACCGTAGCGTGGAATTAAGTGAAGGTGGAAGTGGAATACAGTTTGTCCAGCTTTTTCACCGTTGTTATTCAAAAGGTTAAAGCCGACTGAGTTAAATTCAGATTTAATCGCATTTGAGATTTTAGGAACGACAGAAAAAATATGTGATGCAATTTCTGGCGTTAAAGCAAAAATGTCTTGTTTATGTACCTTTGGAATGACAAGTGTATGCCCTTTTGTCACTTGGCTAATATCTAAAAATGCAAGCACATGTTCATCTTCATATACTTTTGAGCAAGGGATTTGTCCTTCAATAATTTTACAAAAAATACAATTATCCGCTGTATGATTCATTATTCTCATCCTTTCAAGTAGTCTTAGCCGTATTTTACCATATTTACATAGGAGAACAAACACGAAAAACAGGAAGCTGACTCAGCTTCCTGTTTTCTGAAGAGGGATTGAAAAAGCATTTTAATTTAATCTACCGTTCGCAGACACCTCATTTATTTAGGAAATATGTGACAATTCGGCTCGTATTCTGCCTTAGACACCCCATTTACAATGAAATGATAATCCTTTATGAAATGAACTTGTTTATTTTATAAAACAGTATATACTCTCCTCGAGACACCCCGTTTCTAAAATGAAACAAATTATCTGGTTTCGTGTAAATTTTCTTTGTCCATTATGGACACCCCATTTCATGATGATTTCGCTAAGCTATGTTCATCAACTTGGTGGCTGCTTTTTCAATGTGTTCCTTCTTCACTAATTATGATGTCCCGTTTCGGAAAAGGTATGCAAAGAAATTAAATTTCTTTTGAAGAAATTCGGTACTATGTAGTATCTTTTGTTTTTTGGTAAGATGGATATATACATTCTATAAAAAATACGCTTGCACAAGTGAATGAATAAGAAAGTGGTGTCATATGGGACAGTTATTACGTGTGGAAAATGTCACAGGAGGATATACGAAGCGGCCGGTGCTGCAAAACGTTTCATTTTCTGTTAATAAAGGTGAGCTTGTTGGTTTAATCGGTTTAAATGGTGCTGGTAAAAGTACAACGATTAAACATATTATCGGTTTAATGGAACCGAAAAAAGGTACGGTAACAATTAACGGAAAAACAATTCGAGAAGATATGACAGCGTATCGATCTAGTTTTTCTTTTATTCCTGAAACACCTGTATTATATGACGAGTTAACATTGGAAGAACATTTAAAGTTAACAGCGATGGCATATGGTATAGATGAGAAGCAATATGAAGAACGCGCACAACAATTATTAAAAGAATTTCGAATGACGAATCGTTTAAAATGGTTCCCAGCTCATTTTTCAAAAGGTATGAAGCAGAAAGTGATGATTATGAGTGCTTTTCTTGTTGAACCGTCACTTTATATTGTCGATGAACCTTTCGTTGGACTCGATCCATTAGCGATTCAATCATTACTCCAAATAATGGACAAGATGAAAAAGAGCGGTGCTGGTATTTTAATGAGTACCCATATTTTAGCGACAGCAGAACGTTACTGCGATTCCTTTATTATTTTACATCAAGGTGAAATTCGTGCGAAAGGAACGTTATCTGAGTTGCAATCACAATTTAACATGCCGGGTGCGACGCTAGATGATATTTATATTGCATTAACAAAGGAAGAAGATTATGAATAGCAGAGCATTGTGGAAAGAGCGATTCAGGCATTTTTTAAAAGAAGTTCGTACATATAGTAAATATGTTTTTAACGATCATTTAAAATTTATTTTCGTATTTATCATCGGTGCTGGTGCCTATTATTATCAGCAATGGCTACAAACATTGACCCCTTCATTTCCGGCCGCGCTTGTTATGGCGGTTTTACTTGGGTTTGTATTAACAGCAGGATCTATTCAAACGTTATTAAAAGAAGCGGATCTTGTGTATTTACTTCCAGTTGAAGAAAAATTAAAACCATACTTTACAAAAGCATTTCTCTTTACGTTTATGATTCAGCTATATGTGATAGCAATTGTAGCGGCCGCGCTTGCTCCGTTATATTTCCAACAAATGAAGCAAACAGGAGCGGTTTACATATGGGTTGTAGTAGCGCTTGTTTTAGTCAAAGCTTGGAATTTATTTGTAGCGTGGGAAAAATCATTTTTAACAGATCAAGGCATGCAGCGTGCAGATTGGTTCGTTCGCTTTATATGTAACGGATTATTTGTGTATTTCCTTGTCGAGCGTATCTCAGTAATTTATATAGGAGCGATTCTCTTTGTAATGGTTATATATCTTGCCTTCATGCATCAAAAAGTAAAAGGAAAACCGTTAAACTGGGAATACTTAATTGCAGAAGAAGGAAAGAAAATGATGCGCCTGTACCGCATTGCCAACATGTTTGTCGATGTACCAGCATTAAAAGAACGAGTGTCACGCCGGAAATGGCTTGATTTTGTACTTTCCATGATTGGTGAAAAACGTACATATTTATATTTGTATACACGTACATTTTTAAGATCAGGCAACTACTTTGGTTTATATATGCGCTTACTTGCTATTGGTGGTGTAATTCTTTACTTTATACCGTTTTTATATGGGCGTTTCATTGTGAGTATCGTATTTCTATACTTAATTGGTTATCAACTATTAAGCCTTTGGAAACATCATCGTTTAAAACTTTGGCTTGATTTATATCCAGTGACCGTAGAAGAAAAGAAAAAGGATTTTCTTTGTCTGTTAAATGCAATTTTATGTATAGGCAGTATCGTATTTACAATCATATTTGCTTTGGCAACAAAAGATATCATCATGACCTGTATTTTATTCGCCGCTAGCATAGCTTTTAGTATTGGTTTTGTCTATCAATACGGTGCAAAGCGCATTGAGCGTTTAAACTGAAAGGAATGAACTTATGACTGAATATGAAGGGAAGGTCATAAAAGAGTTGCAGCAGTGGAAACATACAATCATGAAAAATTCTTCTATGATGACCCGGTTTTCGAAAAAGGTACAAACGAAAGTGCAACAGCTTATTCCGGAAAAAGTGCAGAATGTATTAACGGAAACAATTAAAAAGATGGTGCAAGGTATTAGCGTCGGATCGAATTTTATAAAACCGAAGCTAAGAGAAACAGACTGGTCGCTCGAAAGAAGAGATGCAGAGGTTTTAAAGAAAATGGATGAGTATAAAAAGGTTGCGGCCGCAGAAGGTGCAGGAACGGGAGCGGGTGGTTTTCTCTTAGGCCTGGCAGATTTCCCGCTTTTACTCAGCATTAAAATGAAATTTTTATTTGATGCAGCGACTATGTATGGATTTGATACGAGCAAAGAAGAAGAGCGTTTCTTTATTCTCCATGTGTTTCAATTAGCTTTTTCAAGTGATGATCATCGCAAGGAAATATGGAAAGTAATTGAAACGTGGGACACACAAAAAGAAAATCATATTGACTGGGAGAAATTTCAGCAAGAATATCGCGATTATATCGATTTAGCGAAGATGCTGCAGCTTGTTCCGGTTATTGGTGCCCCGGTCGGAGCGTATGCAAATTATCAATTATTGCAACGGCTTGGAGAAGTGACGATGAATTGTTATCGTTTGCGGTTGCTTCAGCGGAAGGGAATATCAATTTAATATGTGGCTTTGAAATGAAATCCAGAAGTATCCCCCCTTTGGTTATGCTTACCAAAGGGGGTTTTTATGTCTAAAAGAAGAACATCTGAAGTTGAAAAGTGGATAAAACTCTAGTTTAAACAAATATAATTTCAACCATTCGAGCTGAACAAATGACTTCTATCTAGAAACACAGAGGAAAATTTATTAGAAATTTATTTTTATATTGTATCCTTTCAATATAATTTGAAAGGAGAATTCTATGAGAAAATTATTTAAAGTATTAAAGAATATATGTATTGTGTCGATTGCGGTTATCTTACTGGTGTTACTATCTGTTTTTATATACCATAATTATCAATTAAGTAAAGAATCGTCATTAATCAAAAGTGAGGGAACATTAGTTAATTTTAATAATAAAAAAATCAATGTATACAAGGAAGGGAGCGGTGAGGATACATATGTATTTATGTCTGGATCTGGGATAGCTGCTCCTGTTTATGAACTGAAAGGACTATATAGCAAGTTTTCAAAAGAAAACAAGATTGCGGTTATTGAAAGAGCTGGTTATGGATACAGTGAGGCTTTTCACGATGATAGAGATATTGATACGATGTTAGAACAAAGTAGAGAAGCGCTCATACAAAGTGGAAATAAACCGCCGTATGTATTAGTACCACACTCTATCTCAGGTATCGAAGCAATTTACTGGGCACAAAAGTATCCAAATGAAGTGAAGGGAATTATTGCTTTAGATATTGGTTTACCGAAGCAATACGTAACTCATAAAATGAACCTAGTGGATTCATTAAAAGTAAGAGGATTCAATCTGTTAACGAAAATGGGTGTACATCGTCTTTTTCCTTCTGTTACGTATAATCCCGAGGTGATCCGGCAATCTTTTTTAACTGAACATGAAAAAGAAATGTATAAAGCACTATCATATAAACAATTTTTTAATAATGATATGGAGCAAGAGCTTTTACAGAGTTACAATAATGGTAAAAAATCAGTTAACCTACCGATACCAAAAGAAACACCTATTTTATTTTTAGATGCGATCGCTAAACAAAATAAAAATTCGAAATATACAAAACAAAAAAACAAAGATTATGAGGAGTTTGCAGAGCAACTATTGATAGCAGATGTAATAAAAATTCAAGGTACGCACAGCATTTATTTATATGAGCCTGATGAGATATATAATCTTGCCATGAATTTTATCAATAAAAAAGTAGAAAAATAGTAAGAGATTCTTATTTTGAAAATGGAAGGTCTATGTGATGAAGGGATATAAAATTTTAATTGTTGAAGACGATTTAATGATTGGAGATTTATTACAAAAGATTTTGCAACGCGAAGGGTATTATGTATGTTGGAAGAAAGAAGGAAAAGAAGTTATTGATATCATCCACGAGATAGATTTAGTCATAATGGATATTATGTTGCCAGGTGAAGATGGCTATCAAATTACAAAGAAAATAAAAAATCTAGGATTAAATATTCCAATTATTTTTCTATCTGCTCGAAGTGATATGGACAGCAAACTCCAAGGTTTAACAATCGGAGAGGATTATATGATAAAGCCTTTTGATCCTAGAGAACTATTACTAAGAATGCAGAAAATGCTAGATAATCGATATGGTACTTTTACACAAATCAAACATTTATATATTGATGCTGAGCATAAAAAAGTTTTCAATCATAACTTACATAATGAAATTGAGTTTACTGCGATTGAGCGTAAAATATTCTTCTATTTATATGAAAATAGGAATCGTATTTTAACGAAAGAACATTTCTTTGATTATTTATGGCAACTCGAAGATAGAAATCAAAATATCGTGAATGTGCACATAAAAAAAGTAAGAACAAAAATCAATGATAACACGGGTGAAATTATTCAAAATATATATGGAGAAGGGTATAGATTAAATACCTATATAAAGAAATGAAATTAAAGAAAAAATACCAGTTATTGTTGTTTTCTGCTGTTATAAGCGTACCATTTTTATTACTATTGATTAGTATCTCTATGTCAGTCATTTATAATATTGCGTTTAAAACGAAAAATAATAATATTCCATTTAATGAATCTTTTGCATATCCTACTATGCTAGGCGTCTTTTTTTTATCGTTATTATTGTTAGCCTTTTTATTTTCGAAATCCATTAATTCACTATTAAATAAAATAAATATATTAAATAAAACTATTCGAAATTTAGCTAGTGATGAAAAGATCCCGAATAAATTAGATGTTAAAAACGACGATGAAATAGGGGAACTCATTAGGTCGGTAAATTTATTAATTGAAAGAACTACATATCGAGAATTAGAACTTAAACAGCAAGAGGAAATAAAAAAGGAACTTTTAAATAAATTAAGACATGATATTAATACTCCTTTAACAGCTGTTAGGTTACAATTATTCTATTTAGAAGGTCAATATAATGATCAAGCACCAATATTAGAATCGTTATATCAACAAATACAGTATATTGCTGAATTAACCAATGAATTTAACTTACAATCCACTGATACATTAGAAAGCTCTTATGTTTTAAATCATGAGGTGAATATACACGATTTATTAGAAGCAATGGTTAAAAAGTGGAATTATTTGTACAGTATTCATGATATTGAATTAATATATAATCCAATAAATAAAGATTTAATATGGACGAGTAACGATTTGTGGATTCAAAGGTTATTTGATAACATTTTCCAGAACACGTTAAAACATTCAAAAGCTAAAAAGCTTGAGATAACCATTGAAAATCATGTTGTTTCTATTAAGGATAATGGAATTGGTTTCGATATGAATCGTAAAAGTGCGGGGCTAGGATTAAAAATCATTCAGGATATATCTAGAATGCTCGATATAAAATATACGTTACAATCAAATAAAAATGGGACTATATTTTACTTTACAACAAGTGAAAATAAAAAGAGAAAATGAGTGCAGGTCTTCTTTTGTTTTCATAGCCGAGATGTGGATATTTAGAATCGAAAATAGATAGAATCGATTAATCGGTAGAGAGGAGAAGGAAAAGATGAAGTTTCGAAAAGACTGGTGGCTAGGCCTCCTTGGGTTTATTGGTGTTTATAAATTGCCGAATGTAATTGATGCGTTTCAAGGTGACAAGGATTGGACAGCATTGATTGGGCTCATTTGGTTCATTTGGTTCGGGTATTTCATTCCGGAGAAGAAAGATGATGAAAAGAAAGAATTATAATAAAAACATTTCTATTTCCATGTAATTTTCTGTAAAATGGTAAAATGAGAGAATTCATATATTAGATTACTAAATTTGGAGTGATTAGATGCAGCCATTGGAAAATGAAATTCATCCTGATATGGTCAGAGTTTGGAAAGCTCGTGTTTTAATTGAACTAGGCATAAGTGTGTTAGTCATCCTTGCTTATCTCTTTTTCATGATTAAATTTAATTGGTGGGCTTGGCTGTTTTATGTACTTATTGGGTTGACGGTTGTGTATACACCGTTTGACTACGTTCTATTTCCGAAATTACGTCAGCGTTATTACAGCTATCGGTTAAATGAAGAAGAATTAGAAATTCAGCACGGAATGTTTACGGTTAAGCGTGTATTAGTTCCGATGATTCGTGTGCAACACGTTACAATTGAGCAAGGTCCAATTATGAGAAAATATGATTTAGCAGAATTACAAATTTCAACTGCCGCTACTTCTCATAGTATTCCAGGGTTAAAGATGAGAGAAGCGGAACAGCTGAAGCGCCAAATTGGAGAACTTGCGAAAGTGAGTGATGAGGATGTATAAGAGGCAGCATCCAATCACGATGTTATTGGAATTAAAAATAACAGACTTTATACCATTCATTATTTTTCTGTTTAGTTTAAAAGGAAAATTTCCATTTTGGTATTTAGTACCGATCGGCTTCTTAGTGATTTCAGTCGTCTCGATTATTGTTGAATGGTACTATAAAGTATACTGGATAGAAAATAATGTACTACACATTAAACAAGGACTATTTGTGAAAAAAGAAAGTTACTTGAATAAAGAGCGCGTACAGACGATTAATACAAGTTCAAGTATGTTATATCAAATATTAGGTTTAACGAAGCTCAAAATTGAAACAGCTGGCGGTGGTGGTGAGCCTGAGGTTAGTTTAGCTGGTATTACAGCTGACGAAGCAAAAACATTAATTACAATGTTAACTGAATCGACAGAGAAACATACAGAAATAGAAGAGGATACTGTAAATGCTAGTTTGACAGAAGAAAATCGGACGGAATATAAGTTGACGTGGAAAGAGATTTTATTAGCATCCGTTACATCTGGTCAATTTGGTTTGTTGTTCTCTTTATTATTCTTTATTTACTCCCAAGTAGATGAATATATCCCGAAATGGATGAAAGAAAGAGTAGAAACATATGTGATGGATCATGATGTGTACGGTTGGATTTATATGGTTGCGGTCTTACTTGTTGTTTCTTGGATTGTATCCACATTTGGTTACGCCTTAAAGCATGCGAATTTTACAGTGCATCGGAAAAATGATGAAATTCGTATTTCACAAGGGCTTCTTGAGAGAAAAGAACTTGTGTTAAAGCTACATCGTATTCAAGGAATTACGATAAAAGAAGGGATATTCCGTCAACCATTTGGTTACTGCTCTGTGCATGTAGAAGTCATTCAAAATCATGAAAAAGGTGAGGAGAATGTTACACTCCATCCGGTCATTCGGAAAGACCGCGTTGCAGAATTGCTCGCTCATTTACAGTTGCCATATGAACTAAACTCTAATATTACAGCTTTGCCAAAAACGGCACTGCGCCGCTATTTGTTAGGGAGTTTTATTTTCTTTTGTATATTAGCAGTTCCGATTACAGGTGTAAGCATATACTTTGAAAAATATTTTGTAATTTGGGCGCTGTTACCTCTGTTTGGATTACTTATGTCACTTGGATATGCGACATTTCGTGCAGGTGGCTATAGAGTAGAAGGCGAGCAATTAACGATGGTGTATCGTAACATTGCTAAATATACAGGTTTAGTAAGAAGAAGACATGTACAATCAATCGAGAAAACRCAATCTTATTTTCAGCGTGGAGCGCATTTATGTTCGCAGACTTTCTCTAGTGCATCCACAAATTATAAATTAGAGCATACGCGTTTAGAAGATGCAGAGTGTATGTTAGATTGGTATAAGAATAAGTAGAAACCTAAATAGAAAAAAGACAAACCTTTTCTTTTTAGAGGGGGAATAGAGGATCTGGCCATGCGTAGAAGCGGTCAGATCCTTTTTTAGCCCCATGCCAAGTGAAAACAAAAGGAGAAAATGAGTGGAGATCTGCTTTTGTTTTCATAGCCGTAATTTGTATGTTGGAAATCAAAATTATATAAAATGAAAAACGGATAGAAAACCATTCTTTTTGGGTAGGAGAGAGGATTCGATCATGGATAGAAGCGGTCAGCTCTTTTTTTCTCCATGCCAAGTGAAACCAGAGAGAGAAAACGAGTGCAAGTTCATATTGTTTTTCATAGCAGCGACTTATATGTAAAAAAGGGGCTCATCAAGTTAAGGCAAATCATTACCCAAAAAACGAAAAAATACTATTCTTTCTGTATTACGATAGAAAGTGTTGAATGATAATCATGTTGTTTCATTTGTTATGCGAATAACACAGCAGGATAGTTACATGAAACATGAAGGAATATTGGAATCAGTAATGAAATATTCAATGAATGGCAATCTTTATCTTCTTTCCAATCGTTTTTATGCAATATCGCATGAAAAATGATTGGAATTTTTGTTATAATATTATAATTGTACACTTCAAATCTTGTTGTTTAGTCGCTAATATTGTCTATGAAAACGAAAAACTTATAATATTGAATATTTATTTTAGTTTTGCAACGCCCTCACTGTTAATGCTTGATAGATAAATAGGTCAACAGAAGGGGAATATGAATTTATGAAACAAAACATCAAAATGTTAGCTATGGCAGTTGGTCTAACAGTTATGGGGTCAACAGTAGCTACTTATGCAAGTGCTGATACAGGATGGAAACAAACTGGATCGGTATGGAATTACTACAATGTAAACGRCATGAAGCAAACAGGTTGGCAGTCAATTAATGGAGCATGGTACTACTTCAACGGAAGTGGAGCAATGCAAACAGATTGGCAGTCAATTAATGGAGCATGGTACTACTTCAACGGAAGTGGAGCAATGCAAACAAATTGGCAGTCAATTAATGGAGCATGGTACTACTTCAACGGAAGTGGAGCAATGCAAACAGATTGGCAGTCAATTAATGGAGCATGGTACTACTTCAACGGAAGTGGAGCAATGCA
>NZ_JBFTMC010000132.1:0-10965 GCF_056396765.1 Bacillus sp. 05T22 | reverse complement strand
CAATTAATGGAGCATGGTACTACTTCAACGGAAGTGGAGCAATGCAAACAAATTGGCAGTCAATTAATGGAGCATGGTACTATTTCAACGGAAGTGGAGCAATGCAAACAGGCTGGCAGTCAATTAATGGAGCATGGTACTATTTCAACGGAAGCGGAGCGATGCAAACAGGTTGGCAGTCAATTAACGGAGCATGGTACTACTTTGGTGGAAGTGGAGCAATGCAAACAGGCTGGATCCAAGATAATGGGAAAAAGTATTACTTTGAAAGTAATGGTGTTTGGAATCCAAACGCTGCAAATGCAAATAACGTTTCACGACCTGACGGGCAGCTATTAGACGCATTTCAAAATGAAATAAAAAAGCATATTAATAATCAAGAAGAAAATATAACAATGACATACACATCCAAAAACTCTAATATTAATGAAGTTATGGATACACTTGTTAAAGAATACGACAAGGCAGTCGAATCTAACGAATACTTAAGTTATAATATCGCAAATACACAATACTCTATCCGTGGTATTCCAGGAAATTACACGTTTACATTAAAGATTACATACCGTGAATCCAAAGAACAAACGAACTATGTAAAGACACAAGCGAAATCAATTATCAATTCCATTGTTCAAGCTGGTATGGATGAACACGAAAAAGTAAAAGCAATTCATGATTATGTTGTAAAACATGTCTCTTATGATACTTCTTTCCAAGCCTATACAGCGTATGAAGCTTTAGCAAACCGTTCTGCTGTTTGTCAAGGATATGCATTATTAACGTATCAGTTGTTAAAAGAGGCTGGAATAGAAAATCATATTGTAACAGGAACTGGAAATGGACAACCACATGCTTGGAATCAAGTGAAAATTGAAGGGAAATGGTACCATCTTGATACAACTTTTGATGATCCAATTCCAGATGTGCAAGGACGAGTAATGTATTCATACTATAATTTGTCTGATGAACAAATCGCTAGAGATCATCAGTGGGATCGTAATAAATTTGCGGCAGCAACAACAAATTACACTAATGAATTAGCAAATAAAATCCAGTCAGGTAGCTCAAAATCATGGAAATACCAGGACATTTTAAAAGTCATCAAACGTTAAACTGTATCTTTTGGTACAAAAACTTTAATACACTTGCTTAGACATACGGATATGATGAACCTATAAAGGTGAGTAATATCCGTATGAAAAAGTACATGTATTCACGTAGAGGGCGTTGCAAAACCAAAATAAATATTCGATATTATATATCAATAAAACTAGCTAAACATAGAATATATAGTGATTCAATTTTCACGATAGTAGCGGCTATTGGGGCTGCACTTAAGAAGTACAATCATAACTAATATATACTGTACTTCTAGGCAACTGCATTTGATGGTACATTGGTGGGGAGGAAGCAACTTTAATTGATGAAGAATGCTTCCTTATTTTATTTTCTAAAGCTTTAATCTCAAGACTTAACCATATAGAGAATATTCTTTCTGTATCACGATAGAAAGTGTTGAATGATAATAATGTTGTTTCATTTGTTATACAGATAACACAGCAGGATAGTTACATGAAACAGGAAGGAATATTCGAATCAGTAACGAAATGTTCAATGGATGACGATGGTGTTAGCTTTTCGATAATATTTTTCAGGAGATGATTGATTTGAAGTTGTTGCAAATAAGACTTTTGGTCAAAAATTTTAAGAAAAGTGCCGTGTTTTACAGAGATCTATTGGAATTTCCAGTGAGTTGGTATGAGGAAGACATGGAATATGCGCTTTTCAATAATGGAGAAACGAAAATTGAGCTTGTATCTCGAAACGTGATGGCCGAATTGGTCGAAGAAGGAAATAAGCCGTTAGAAGCTGAGTCTCAATCAAAATTCTTGCTTCAATTTGAAGTTGAAGATGTCGATCAGACTTATAACCGTTTCAAAGAAAAAGGAATTGAATTTGTTAATGAACCGCATGATCGTGAGGAATGGCGAGCGCGTGTTGCACATTTTCGTGACCCTGACGATAACTTAATTGAAATATATAAAATGCTGTAATTCGATTGTTCAAAATGGGATTAGGTTAAACAATATTAAACAACTTTAGTAGCGCAGTTCAATTTATTTGAACTGTGTTAATTGTGTATGTAAGAGTAGAATCTTTATAGGTTTATAGGTTTCGAGATACATTGACTGCTGATAAGTGGTGTTATCGGAAGTCAATGTTGTCGTTAGTTTGGATTCGACTTTTGTATAGTTGACGAAATTTGATGAAAGAGATAATTCTCCAAGGTAAGATATATCCCAGCGCTACAGTCATAAATAGTGCCGCTTCTGTTTCTGGACCTAGCCATTTTAAATAATCACGAAGTAAAAATCGGATAATAAGTATGGTGAGAAAGGTAATGATAAAGCTCTTGTTTCTTACAGCATAAATATGCAGATCGGATCGGAGTTCATAGTTAGTAGTCCAAATAAGTGGAATTGACAAAAGGAACCCAAAGATAACTGCACAAATCCATTCCCAGCCAGTGGCATGTGCTTTTGGATTTAAGATGATGGGAATGCAGGGTAATAACAAAAATAGTATGGGTAAGAGAAGACGGGTTCCGTTTCCTTTAATCGGACGATGCATTGCCCTAATTCTACGCCATAAGACCAACACAGCAATTATGATCACAATAGAGTAAAACGAAGAAGAATCCATAATTTCACCTCTATACATAGGATATTTCAATTATATGGGAATTATAGACGGTTGAGTAGTATTTGTTTTAATTGAATACCAATAAGTGGGGGTATGTTAACTTGACGTGAATAGAAAATTCATAAGAAAATCTAACATGTAAGAACGTAATTTACTTACATGTTCTATGGTAAAGACTAGCTTCATGGATGGCTATGGAATAATTTTGTCCTGATAACAAAAACTAACAGAAAAAAACGATAATATATAAAGGAGATTAGATATGCTGAAAAAGATAGGGAAAATTTTCCGAGTGCTCCTCTTTGTATTTATCGGCGTATGTTTTGTTTTGTTTGTTTGGGATGAAATTGACAGAACAGCAGCTGAAAAAAGTGGGAGATTTGACCAGCAGCCTAGCCAATACCCTATTCGTCAAAGTGATATTACTATGTATACAGATGGGAAACAGTTAAACAATCAATTATTCTCAGATATAAAGAAAGCAAAACATTACGTGCATATTAGCTTCTTCTCTATTGCCGATGATAAAGTAAGTCATCAGTTTCTAGATTTATTGAGGCAAAAAAGTCAGGAAGGTGTAGAAGTATATTATGCAGTGGATAGGCTAGGAGGAATTTTACTAAAGAAAAAGGAAAGAGAATTATTAGTTAAAAAAGGAGTGCATTTTACGTATTACAATAAGCCCGCTTTTCCTTATCTTTCTGCTTCTTTGGATCATCGGAATCATCGCCGTATTTCAGTTATTGATGGAAGGATTGGGTACATTGGCGGATTTAATATTGGCAAGAAGTATTTAGGAGAAAAAGCAAAACTCGGTCACTGGAGAGATTATCACCTTCAAATACGAGGAGAAGGAGTTCAAGATCTAGAACACCAATTTGTGTTAGACTGGAAAAAAAACTCAGAGAAACCGATTCCGATACACAGTGCGACAAAGGAAAAGGGAACAACCTCGCATCGATTTACTGCATATTACAGCGGAGAAAAACTTGGACAAGATTATGCAATGCTGTTTCAACAAGCAAAAGAGTCCATCATTATAGTAACACCTTATTTTATACCAAAAGACAGAACTATTTGGAACGCATTAGTAGATGCAAGAAAGAGGGGAGTTCGTGTGAAAATTCTGTTCTCACCTCATTCGGATGCACTGCTAGTTAAAGAAGCAGCGTATCCATATATCCGAAAAGCATTAAAACAGGGAATAGAAGTATATGGTTATAAAAAGGGAGTGTTACACGGTAAAGCATTCTTGATTGATGAAAACGTATTGATGGTTGGGACCGTGAATTTTGATTCGCGCTCGTTTCATTTAAATGAAGAAATGAACTGTTATATCCATGACCCTGTCTATATTTCTAAAATAAAGCCAGTCATTAATGTAGACTTACAAAATTCAAAGCGAGTAACATCCTCTGACGTCAATCAATTATCTATAAAAGAAAAAATGAAAGAAAAGGTTGCAAAAATGTTTGAGTATTATTTGTGAAAACAAAGGATTTTTATATTAAGGAGTAGTAAACTGCATTTTATTAGAATCAATTAAATTACTGACACTAATAAAGAAAGCTATAGAGAGGGAACGTTGTTTTCTTCTCTTTTTTTGTTCACGGATGCTCTAATCTCTTTATTTATCCCGCTATTCGCGGGCAGTAATACTCCCACCTCAAAATTCGGTGAAAACAAAGAAGTTAGGTGGGAGATAAACTGCCCGTAAAAGCCCGATTGGTGAAGGCTAATAATCAGTGTGGGATGAAGAAAACCCCCACTGATTMAAGTTTCACTTTATGTTTACGGATGATATGGATAACAAATTATTTTTATCTATTTTTAAAAGTTTACTTTCATTTTTTAGTAAACAACAAATGAGTTATCTTGTATTAAATATCTCATTTGTTGTTTTGAATGTTAGGTATAAATTTAATTGTTATTCATTATTTTCGCTAATTATTTCTTGTATAATCCCAAAAACAGAACTTAAATTTTCAAAGTTAACGTTGTTAAAAGGTTCAGTCCTATCATAAATATATTGACTCAAATCCAGGGGAATTTTCAATGACTGGAAAAGTAAAATACGTAAAATCTATTGTTGGTTGTATTCTACATATTCAGAAAATAACAAGCTTTATTTTCACAAAAAATGTTTATTTTACCTTGTTTTGTATTGTATGATTATGGCATATTGCAAAGTATATATATTTAATAGAATTGTATATTTGGAGTGATAAAATGCAGCCGTTAGAAAATGAAATTCATCCTAATATGGTCAAAGTGTGGAAGATCCATGCTTTGATTGGTGCGGGAGTACTTGTAAGTATTGTTCTTGCGTATCTCTTTTTTATGATCAAGTTTAATTGGTGGGGTTGGTTGTTCGGTATATTGGTCGTTGCCACGATTATATATACGCCACTAGACTATTTTATCTTTCCGAAACTACGTCAGTGTTATTATAGCTATCGATTAGATGAAGAAGAGATTGAAATTCAAAAAGGAATGTTCGTTGTAAAGCGTGTGTTAGTTCCAATGATTCGCGTTCAGCATGTGACGATTGAACAAGGGCCGATTATGAGAAAATATGAACTAGCAGAATTACAAATTTCAACGGCAGCGACTTCTCATAGTATTCCAGGACTAACAAAGAGAGAGGCAGAACAGTTGAAACGACAAATTGGGGAACTTGYGAAAGTGAGTGATAAGGATGTATAAGAGGCAACATCCGATTACTATATTATTTGATATAAGGATTTCTAGTTTATTTCCCCTTATTATCATTGTTTTATTTGGTCCTAAAGATGAAGTAGAGCCTTGGTACTTATTTCCCATTTTCATTTTAGGCTTCTTGTTGATTTTGGCCATATTTTCGTTTGTGAAATGGTACTTTAAAGTGCATTGGATTGAAAATAATATTTTACATATAAAACACGGGGTATTTGTCAAAAAAGAAAGCTATTTAAATAAAGAGCGTGTGCAAACAATTAGTACAGCTTCCAATATCATCTATCAGTTATTTGGGTTAACGAAGCTCAAAATTGAAACGGCTGGTGGCGGAAAGGATCCGGAGGTGACGTTAGCTGGCATTAAGGAAGAGCAAGCGAAAGAATTAATCGCCTTATTAAATAAAGTAAAAGACGAGAAACCTTTAAAAGAAGAGGAAAGCTTGCTACCAGAAACAAATACAACAGTCTATCAGTTAACGCCAAAAGAAATTTTGCTAGCAGCTATTACATCTGGTCAGTTTGGCTTGTTATTTTCAGGATTGTTTGTCCTTTATACACAGTTTGATAACGTTCTTCCAAAATGGTTCATAGAAAAAGTAGAAACGTATGTGAAAGACAATGGAGTATATGATTGGTTATATATGGGCGCTATTTTAATTGTAATCTCATGGGTCATTTCTACAATTGGCTATGCTTTAAAACATGCGAACTTTACAGTGCAGAGAAGTGGAAATGAAATTCGTATTTCACAAGGGCTACTGGAAAAGAAAGAGATTGTGTTAAAACTGCACCGGATTCAGGCATTGACAATGAAAGAAGGAATCCTTCGTCAACCGTTTGGGTATTGTTCCATTGAAGTGGAAGTTATTCAAAGTATTGAAACTGATAATATGAATGTCATATTGCATCCGCTCATGAAGAAAAAGGATGTGCAGCAATTGCTGACATATTTACAATTACCATATGAAATGGAAGAGGAATTTGTCCATTTGCCAAAAGCAGCGCTGCGTCGCTACTTGATTATGAGCTGGATTACTTTTGTGATTACATTGGTACCAATCATAGGAGCGAGTGTATATTTTCAGCAATATAGTGCTTTATTTGTATTAGTACCATTATTTTTATCATTTATAATTCTTGGATATGGAAAGTATAAAACTGGTGGATATGCGATAAAATCTGATCAGTTAACGCTTGTGTACAGGGGCATTGCAAAGTATACAGGATTCGTGAAAAGAAGACATGTACAAGCAATGACAAAAAAACAATCGTATTTTCAGCGGAAAGATAGGTTGTATACGTATATTGTAGCAGTAGCCTGCAGTGCTGCGGGACGTCATTATGAATTAAAGCATGTGCGTGAAGAGGATGTAGCCCGTATTCATGAATGGTATAAGTAAAAATAAAAAAGAAAGTTAGATATATAACCCGGGTAGTGGATAATTCAAAAATTCTATTATTCGGGTTTCTTGTATGTTATTGCATGTATTTTATGGTCATTTTTAAGATAGAAGTGCTTTTGACGCAAGTATTGTAAAAGGGGGAAGAGATAGGTGGAAATTAGAAGTTCAGTGCAGGCGATTATAATTAGAGACAACCAAATTAGATGAATATAAATGATAGAAAACAGCACCTCTTTTCCCTTGCATTAACTGCCCGTAAAGAAGCCCCTCACTGATTAAAGTTTCACGTTATCTAGTTAAAAATAGACACTTATAAGCATATGTTGTGGTTAGGGAACCTCAATAAATGTGTGAAGATTTATTGTAGAGGAGAGAAATGTGATGGGATTAACAATTTTACATATAGAAGATGATAAAGAAATTGGATTATGGGTAAGTGAGTTTTTTACTGAACGGGGATATAAAGTGATTTGGTTGAAGTCTGGCCATCATGCATTTGAATACATGGAACAAACGGACGTTGTTATTATGGACATTATGCTTCCGGGGCTTGATGGTTATACGGTTGGACAGCGAATGAAGCAAAAGTTCCCTGAAATACCAATTATGATGCTCACAGCGAGAGCTTCAATAGAAGATAAACTGCAAGGGCTTGCTTTTGCAGATGATTATATGACGAAGCCGTACCATCCTGATGAACTTGAGGCCCGCATTCATGTTCTCTTAAGGCGATTCGGTGTGGTTTCTCTGGATCATATACAGTTGAACCATTTAAGTATTGATCGGAAAGCCAACCGTATTTTGAGTTCACAAACGAATAAAGAGATTGTCTTAACTGGTAAACAGTTTCATATCTTTATGTTTCTCTTCAATCATCCAAATCAGATTTTGACTCAAAAGCAAATATATGAAGCTGTGTGGGAAGATTCCTATATAAAAGGGGATCGGACTCTTATGGTCCACATTCGTCATTTGCGTGAAAAAATAGAGATTGATCCCAGTCATCCTCAGATTATCGAGACGATTCGCGGCATCGGGTATCGGTTGAAGTTATGAATATTCGAAGATCGCTCGTTACCAAATATTTATTATTGATCCTTGCCTCTTTATTCATGTGGCCTATTTTGCCAGCAATCTATTATTTACCTGACATTTTGCTTAAACAAGATACGATACATGAGCCACTGGAAATAGAAAAAATGTGGGAACATGAAGCTGAACAACTAAATGAAGCTAATGAGAATACAATCAATGAAAAGCTCGGTAAGATACAAGGACATTATCCGAAAGCTGAGCTGTTTTGGGTCGACAAGGCGGGGAAAACCCATGTGATCAATCAGCGTATCGTAGAGATTCCTGATCAATGGACACCTTTGAACCTCATCAACTATCTCGATAGGAAAAAGCAACAAGATATATTCACTGTGACAGCTACGATTGGTAAAGATGGTGAACAAGGATTTATGGTATTTCATATCCAAAAATCTATTACGACGCTTGCGATTCAGCCAGTAAATGGAGATCTCTTTTTAATCCTTATTATTTTTGTCGTAGGTGTTTCGATTGTAGTGGTATCTTTGCTATTTTTTTTAGGTATTCGCAAAAGACTTGTACAACTTCAAAGCGCAATGTCAGATACCGTAAATGATGGAATACCTGATAAGGTTACAGTCAATAACAGTGATGAGATTGGACAATTGGAAAAAGCCTTTAACAGGATGATCGATCAGTTAAAAGACAGCCGGAAGCGCGAGAAGGAAGAAGAGTATCTACGAAAACAATTGATTGCGAATATCTCTCACGATTTACGGACGCCTTTAACCGTTATTAGACAGCATGCCTACTCTATTCAGAATAACCCCTCATCCTTAAAAGCAACCGCATCGGTACAAATTATCGTCAACAAACTAAATGATGTTGGAAAATTACTTGAAAATCTTCTTACTTACACATTACTTTCAGCTGGAAAGTATCCATTAGAGAAGACAAACATAGATGTGATTGAAGAGTTACGTAATGCTGTCGCCGAGTGGTATCCGGTTTTTGAGAAAGAAGGTTTTGAAGTGAATGTCCATTTGGCTGACTGTTCATTGATTTGGCAGGTGGATCCTCTCTGGCTGCGCAGTATATTCGATAACCTGTTTCAAAATGTCATTAGGCATGCCAGGTCTGGCGGATATATTTGTGTAGAAACAATTGATCGTGACGGCGACTTATTTATGGTCATCAGAGATAAAGGGCGGGGAATGGAGCACCACTCAGAAGCAAAAGGAGCGGGCATCGGGCTATCCATCGTTTCGCTCATGACCAGGGAAATGGATGTTTTTTGGGAGGTATCCAGTTCTCCGCAAGGTACATGGCATTATTTAAGGCAAAAATTAAACTAGATTTAAACTTGAGGTCACCTCGATTTTCCATTCGCTCAATACAATGGATATCGAGGTGATTTTTTATGAGAGTTAAAAAAGAAATGGGCTGTGAGCAGGTTAGTGTCAAATTTGGATGCATGTGTATACAAAAAAACGGGGTAGATCAGTCTCAAGAAAATAATAGGAAAGGGTGTTTTTTGAGTGGATTCAAAGACTTCCATTGACAAATCTAACATGGATACAAATTCTGCATTGCCTTCACCAAAGAAAAGAGAAGGAATGAGCCTAAAGCGATGGCCATCTTGGATTGGGTATATAGCCATTGCTTGGTCAGCTCTTTATGGATCGATGCATCTTTACTGGTTGCTTGGAGGAGAGGGGTATCCTTTTAAGAATGAAGATGGTATGGATTTGTTTGCTGGAAAGGTTACTTATCTTCCGTCCCAGGTTGGAGGTATCATATTTGTTGTTCTTTGTCTGATAGGTATATTGGTTGGATTTTCAATGAGGAAGCCAGTGGAAAAGACTTTCCAACAGCGGCTTATCCTCATTTATGCCTGGGGGTGGGCGGCTGCTTTACTCCTCTTTGTACCGGATGCCAGTCTGATTGCGGCCATGGCTTATGCTTTTTTATTAAAATTTAAATTTGACTGGCTGATGCTCAATCAAATTATATGTGTTCTAGGAGGAATATCTTGGGGGTTTTTCGCTGTAGCTTATCGAAGAAAAATACGCCATGCATGTGAATATTGCGGAAGGAAAGCGGACGGGAAAACATCTCTTCTCATGCGATGGAGTCGATGGATTACCTATCTTGCGGCTCTTGCTCCTATTCCATACGCAATTACGCGCTATGCTTGGGCATTGAAAATCCCGCTAGGAATTGACGCGAAGTTTTTGCAGGAATTTTCAAATGTTAACCCAGCGCATCATATTACTGAATGGGCTTTCGGATCAATATGTATCGCCGGTAGTATTCTTACGCTGGGTTTGATCCAGAAATGGGGTGAAACCTTCCCGCGATGGTTCCCATTCGTTAACGGTAAAAGGGTGCCAATCCTGCTGGCGGTGATTCCAGCATCGTGTGTAGCGATTGCTGTAACCGCTGCTGG
The DNA here is from genome assembly GCF_056396765.1 of Bacillus sp. 05T22. Lineage (NCBI taxonomy): Bacteria > Bacillati > Bacillota > Bacilli > Caryophanales > Bacillaceae > Bacillus > Bacillus sp. 05T22. Next base: position 661 of record NZ_JBFTMC010000132.1, on the reverse strand, counting down.
CTTCACCTTTACTTTCGCTTTTATCGCGGTTACACTTCACCTCGTGTCTACAGATAATATGTTGCTGAGTCACATTTGGGGTTCAATAGGGCCAATGCTTTTATGGATTCTCTGGGGGATAGCGCTAGGTCTTGCTTCTATCGCTTATTATTATCGTAGACGAGGTCAATGTAGTTACTGTGGTAGAAATGAAGTGGAAAGTATTTCAAGATAAAAGGGCGATGAGTTCGTGGAAGACAGAGAAAAAAGCTGTAGCTTCTCCTCAATCGGAGTTACAGCTTTTTTGTTTAAGCTAACACATCAAAAGTAGTCACAAAAGAAGGTCTTGAAAAAATGCTCTTTTGCGGCTCTGCATTTGTTTGTGCAGGTCGTTTTTTATGTGCATTTTCGAAAGAACGTGACTCTGTCCAATCTTTAAAGTTTTGTTCATTTTCCCACATTGTCATAATGACATATGTATCGTTACTTAATGGGCGAAGAACGCGGATTGCTTGGAAACCAGGTTCGTTTTCAATAAGGCCTGCACGGTTTTTAAAACGATTTTCAAAAACAGGACGGCCTTCATCCGTAACAGAAATGTTGTTACACACAATATAGCCAGGTTGTCCTTTAAATTCCCCGACAGCATCTAGCACGTCATATTGAAGTGATCCTTCTACAG
>NZ_JBFTMC010000131.1:0-11035 GCF_056396765.1 Bacillus sp. 05T22 | reverse complement strand
AGTGTACGTGCTTCTTTTTCTTCTTCCATATTTGATAGATCAAGTTACCATATTCATGAACCCAGCGCATGATGGTTGTAGGATGAACTGAAACACCACGTTCTTTTAAGATTTCAGATACATCACGATAGCTTAAAGAAAAACGGCAGTAGTAGCCGACAGCTACTAAAATAATATCTTTTTTGAATTGTTTTCCTTTAAAATATCTCATCTGTGATTCTCCTCGTTTTCTTTTCCGAAAGTGTAGCTTAGTTTAGAAAACTTTGCAACAGAACCAAAGGAAATATGTCAGATTACAGGAGTGAGTCAGGCCGCTCTATATCGTAGATTAAAAGATCTTGAATAAAGTTCTTTTTTAGATTTGTAATTAAATTCCAGAGTGTCCCATCATACCCTGAATCGTTTCCGTACCCCCATTACAAAGAAAAAGACTCCTCAATTCGAAGCCTTTTTTAGCTGCTATAAAAGTATGGGTATACTATTTGAAAAGTAATAATTTAGGATTCATGCACATATAGGATAATTTTTTTCGAATTTATAGTCGTTCTAAAAATTATATAGCTTTAATGACAAATTGAGATTGAGGTATATATAATAATTGAGCTGTTAAGGAAGTTGTTGTGTTAGCAAAAGGCAATGATTCCTTATAAGGAAATTTATTATACACTATTTCATTAATCTCAAAAGTCTTATACAATTTTTTAAGGATTTTTTGAGAAATTTTATTTGTACAAGCAGCAATAAAATCAAAATCTCTTGTACTTATTTCTTGAATAGCATGTGAAATAAGAGTAGTGACTACCCCACTGCCCATCCAATCTGGATGACAAGCGCCCATATCTAGATAGACTAATCTTTCTTTATCTAAATTTGAAAACTCAATTGATTCCGTCTCTAAAGTATCTAAGAGTAGAAAAATGGGATCCATTTGTGGACACAGTTCACTCGCTTTATCTTTATCTATTAATGGTTGGGTTACTTTTCTTGTTAAAAGAACACCAACAATTTGAAAGTTTTCTATTGCTACAAATGACATAGATTGAGATACAGCTTGTTTTACCATTTCCTCGCACATTTTGTGAAAAGGAGCAAAATGAATTTGTAAACTGCTTACAAGAGGTTCGTTATTCACAAAAGAATGTGCAATTAAATGTGCTGCATCTTTCACGTGGTGTGTATCTAGTAGCTCTATATTCATATATTTTTCCTCATTTCTTAATATAGATAGTGATTAAAAGGGATTGAAAATTTTATTTAATGTAGTTAAGTTTAAATATTAAAGCGCTAACAAATAAGGTTATTAAACATATGAATAAATCTGTTTAGTAGCAATCGATACATGTTTATGAAGAAATGCTACAATCTCATCTAAACATTCAACATTTGTATATGGCGAGATAGAAAAGAATTTTAATGTAGAAATTGGTTTTCTATCACAACTGTTTATTACATCTACTACACAAGAACGAGTTGTATCGCCAAAGAATATTTGATCACGATTTTTTCCTAGGTAATTAAATAGTTCTATATTTAACCGATTTGTATCCTCAATCTCTTCTTGTGTTGCGAGACCTGTACGCTCCTTTTCCCAATTTACCTGGCCATCTCCATTCATATAGAAACGAAATGTTGTAATTGGTCCATAAGTAAAATCATTTGTTATTGCTATTTGAGGAAGAGCCTTGCGCAATTTCTCCCTAAATAATAGATTTACACGAACATAATTTGCTAATAATTTTTGATATCCTTCAATTCCAAAGGCTAATAAATTTATATACATCGGAATAGAACTACCAGCTCGTGAACATTCTAAGGTATAGCCTGTATGATAACTGCCATATGATCTATTACCAAGATAAGGTGTGTCATTTTGTTCGATGTCCATAAGTTGTAAGTCAGTATGATTTTTCACGATTAAAATACTTGAAGTATAAGGTGTTTGTCCTAATTTATGAAAATCAAAACATACACTATCTGCAAGAGACATATATTGCATTTTCCCTTGAACGAGTTGTAAGGCATCTTTCACATTAGGTTCAAATGAAAGTGGATTTTCTTCAAAGTTATAATTATTAAAGAAACCATAGAATCCGCCCATTGCAGAATCTGCATGAATATAAATAGGTTTTAATTTATATTTTTTCTGTATTGATTCAGCACTATCTTTAATTTTTTCTATATCATCAATTGTAAATGTATCTGTTGACCCCATAGTAGCTAGAATATAAAGGGGGATACCTCCGTTTTCAATAACCTTTATCATTTTATCCTCTAAATCTTCTATATCCATAGAATTTGTATAAGGGTCAGTTTTCACTTTAATTAGGTGATTTGTCCCAATGCCAGTTGCTTCAGCTGACTTTAATAAACTATAGTGTGCATTTTCAGAAGCAAAGCAATATACATTTTGTGGAACACCGTGTTCCTTTGCTAATGGAAATTGTTTAGCAATTGCTAAACGTAAGCTTGAAAATACACATCCTTGTCCACCCCATGTTGTATAACCACCGCTATTATGCGGATTATAACCGATCAGTTTTGAAAGCATGGATACAACTTTTACTTCTGCTTCAGCTGCCCCAGGGCCATATACATCCCAAACGCCATTACCATTTAAAAGCGCCATGGTTATTGTACCTAATAGTGATGGAATACTTGGTAGTGGTACAGCGTTAGACAAATAATATTTATTTGGATAAGGATGACCATTCATAAATTGGTTTAGTTCTTCCATAACCTCAGACATAACAATTCCAGCCAGTGGTATATGACTTTGGTGAATTAAGTTATTGTAATATCCATCTGATTTTTCCTCACAGTTACCTAAAGATGCTCGGTCTTCATTTTTTAATCGGCTAAGATTTTCAACTATTTTCTGCATAGATTCTAAAAAAAGTTTTTGTTTTTTTTCATTTCCATCAGCGCTCGGAAATAGATTCAAAATATCTTGCATGTGGTCACTTCTCCTTGTGAAAATATGGATTTTTATTTTACCTAGTTAAATATACGAGTGAAATGATTTGTGTTTATCCTTTAGAATGTGTATGAATCAGGAGCTATTTAGAAAAAAATGTAATTCCATAGAAAATTATATGAATTCTGGAATTTAAAGTAAAGGGAAAATTTTTTGATTAATTTTAAAAAGTAATTGCGATATAATGAAGTTGCTAAAAATTTTTCTGAATTAATTATTTATTCTTCAGTATTACAAACTTCATTAAATTTAAATTGTGCCCTAGCAGATATTCAAATAACGTAATAGATATTTGAATATAATGAAAAACGCCTTATAATGTAGTTTAAGGTTCTGTTGCAAAGTTTCCGAAGACATAAAGAGATGGGGAATATTGTGGGCCAGTTTTATGAAACTATTAATAATTCATGTAATGCGTTATAGGGGTCACCATACATATCCATCAACTTAAGATTTTGAAATACCCCAAGAACGAAAATTTTGTGCATTATGCTTGTTTTTATTGTTTTGAGGTAACCCGTTCTATTGGTTCCGGTGCAAAAACTTCAAGATACATGCAAGTAATCTCTAAATCTTGGACATACTGATACTATTACTCTAAAAAAGGTGTGTGATCGGTATGAAAAAGGAAAATTTGTTCAAATGGAAGCACTATCAGCCTGATATTATCTTATTAGGGGTCACCATACATGCCCATCAAGCTAAGGTTGGGTATTCCATGAACTTCCGTTCTTGTTGCCTACATGCTTGATATTTTGTTTATTTGTTTTTAAAAATACGCATTCCAAATAAACCTTAATAAGGTGTATTTTTAAAGATTATGCAGTTTTCTTATTTAGATTGGATACAGTGCACTGATAAACAACGCCTAAAATATCAAAGACTGTCTTTTTCTCATATCGATGGGATTTCCGTCCGTTTTTCTGTAAGAGGTCAAACAGACGAAGAAAAATTTTTGATACTTCTTGGGTGTCTTGTTGTATAGCTTCATATACTAAGTACAGATGATCTTGAATCATATAAATTGCTTTATATTCACTTAATTCTTTTTGTTTTTTCTGTAGTAACAGCTGTCGCATTTTGAACATAGTGGAAGAACAAAGAAAAATAGCGATTAACTGTCCATACAGATGACATTCTAGACGCTCTCGCTTAATATTGTGACAATGATTGATACCAAAAAGAGATTTCCATGTTTTAAATACAATCTCTATTTGCCAACGTAGAGAGTAGATCTCGTGAACATGTTCCATCGGAACAATTTCCCATGGGATGTTGGTAATATAAACATTGATTTCTGTTAAACGTTTACTTTTTTCAGAGTATGTAACCCCTTTTTTCTTTTCAACATAAGTTTGCTGTTTCCTACGTTTATGAACTTGAGTTGATGTGAGTCTGTATATTACAACTCGTGAGGGTAATTTTTGTTGTCCAACATAGGCATTCAGAATTTCATAAGTATCTCCTGGTTTTATCTGATGCATGACATGTTCAAGATCAAGTAAAGCATATAAAGATTGCTTTTTTACTGTCCCATCCCGAAAGAATTCTGGCGATTCATTTTTCACATATACTCTATTATTTAATTTCAACCGAGAAACATAGAATACCCCTCGTTGATCCATCTGGTCTAAATCTTTTAGAGAAAAGTATCCTAAATCTCGAATACATAAATCTCCTGATCGTAAGGTATCCAAACATTCTGTACCAAAGGTTTTATCATTATTTTTACCTGGTTCCATTTGAAAATTGAGGAATTTCCCACTATGTAAATCATACTCTAGTTGAATCTTAATACCAGCTGTCTGTGCACATCCCCCTGAACCAGGATAAATAGAAGCTAAATGGTTGGGTACTTGAAAAATAGTAGCATCTAAAATACGTATACGTTGAAAATAAGAAATGTATTGGTTTGAGATTTGAGAAGAATCGTTTAGTTTACTTTTGATTAAAAGAGAAAATACACGCTGTAGAAATAAAACAGCACATCGGTTAAAACGTTGATTAAGTCCTTCTGGACTCATAAGTGTAGTTGTATTTGCATAAAGCTGACTACATAATCGAGTAAGGGGACTACTTGCTACATGTTGACTRATCCAAATACATAAAGCAGCCAAATCTYGTGCKCCATACTTACTTTTACGTTTTACAAAACCTGTCTCTTGGCCAAGTTGTTGAAGAATATGTGGAGATAGATATCGCTGTAGTTCTTCAGCGAACAAATAAAACTCATCTTGAATCGATAGATTCATACAAAAACGCCATCCTTTCTGTATATTTCTACAAAAAGAATAACGTTTTCTATGAATTATTGGTATAAATCCATCTTAGATTGATAGTAATGTATGGTGACTCCTTATAGATTATTTTTTCTTACAGCATATGTGATTACATTTGTTTTTAATAAAACAGACTTTTCATTTCGAATAATTTTATATTCGAGCGGTTTTACTAGGATACTCAATACTTCCCAACCATCATATATTTGTCTTAATWTATTCATCATTTCTTCTGTTGGAATGTTTATCTCCATTAGTGCATTCAATTTCTTATTGGTATCCATATCAATTTCTTCAACTTCAGAATTTACAATGATACAATTTATTCCGTTGCACTTCGTTCCGTCTGCCATTCGTTGAACAACTTTTCCAAATACCTCTTCTGATTGGACATGTTCTAAACTTGAAACTGCAACAATGAAGTCGAAGTTATTAGGCTTAATTTCATAGTTTCCTATATCAGCTTTTTCAGTTTGAATTACTTCTTTAACTTCATATTCCTCGCTGTATTGATTTAATTTTTGCAAAGCAGAGTCTAATAAATCAACACACACAACTGTACCGCCATTTTCTTTTATAGCTTGAGCCAATGGGATACTATTTCTGCCCACTCCAGAACCTAAATCAAGCACACTAAGATCGTCTTTTCCTTCAAACAATGGAATTAGATCTATTACCGTTTTTACAGGTTTATGTAGCCACGAACCTTCTTCAAACAGTTTATAATTATCGTAACAATAGTCGTGATATTTTTTCTCCTCTTTTCTTATAAATTCAATTCTGTTCATTGTTTTTCCTCATTTCTCAAATTATGTATCCTATAAATTACTGTAACAGATTTAATATAACTTTTTGAACTATCTTATCTTGTTACTTGAAGAAAGAATGATGAATAATATATACATGTGAGGTTGACATAACCACTTATTATTGATAGTATCCAAAAAATCTCACTTCTTATCTGAAAAAAGATAAGAAGTGAGATTTTTTGTTTTAGGGGCAACTTGATTTCTTAGCTTGACGGGCATGTATGGTGACCCCTACTTTGGTATTTAGCTAGATAACATGATCGTGAAATGTGCTATAAGGCTCCACCTGTAGATTTGAAATAAAGATCAACCGTTTCTAAAAAAGTTTAACCGCTTTGAAAAAAGATTAACTGTTTATAAAAAAGTTATACCGTTTCAATTCCTTTATATTTCGCTCTTTATGTGATATATTTATCACATAAAGAGCGAAATATATCACAAGGGAGATCTTATATGAAGAACAAATTAGCTTACTTAGGGTTTATTGGTTTTTTAGGGTTTTTGGCACCTTTCTCATTTTTTAGTGAAAATTCGTTTTCGCCTTACTACTATTTCCTTTTCTTTTTCTTCTTTTTATACGCAAAAGTTATACCAGATGAGCTTTTTATACTGCATGTTCGCATGGCCGCTACAAGGGCATTTTTTGTAACACTAGTATCCGGTAGTATACTACTCTTAAGTGTTTCTATTTTTGAAAATGTACATGTAATTCGTTTATTTGTTGCACTTTCAACTTTAATACCGTTAGGAACTTTTTTAATTAATTTAGAAATATTTGAACGTAGAGAAAAGAAAGGGATGCAGGATGACGCTGATTACTCGGATGAAAGAATATAGGGTAAAGTTAAATATGTCCCAAGAAGATTTAGCTAATAAGGTTGGAGTTAGAAGAGAAACAATTGGTAATCTCGAAAACGGAAAATATAACCCTTCATTAAAACTGGCTTACGATATTGCAAAAGTTTTAAAAGTACCCATTGAAGTGTTATTTTGGTTTGAAGACTAGTTTAATTCTATTACAAGGAAGTAAACTTTTGTAATAGATATGTCCCTGAGTTTTGATCCATCTTTTTTATAAAAACTAAATCAGTTCTTATAGCTAAAGAAACCATTTTGACCAATCTTTGTTCAAAAAAGGTTTCTTTTTATGTATTGCTAAATTGTGCTTCCATCAACATTTATAATTAAACTTTTTTTCAAAGCTACACCACCATACATGCCCATCAACTTAAGAAAACAAATCCACCCCAAAACGAAAAAAGTGAACTTAATTATCATGAATAAATGTGGCGTGAAAAATGTTGTTATGGGCATATTTCGAAATCTTAGAGAGAATAAAAAAGATATTGTTATATTCTTAAATCTGTAATATAATGAATTTATAGAATTCTTAATATTCAGAAATTAAGAGAGGAGGAAATAATATGGCAATCGCAATGGCAGTTTTATCATTCTTAGGTGGAGTAATTCCATTAGTAGCAACACTTCTAAAAGCATTCATGTAATAGAATTCTCTGCACTTATTTATAAAAATTATCATGCAAATGATCTGTATATCAAAAGTGAATTGATGTGCAGATCATTTGTGTGAGCAAACTTTAAACAAGAAAAAGAATCCCAGAAATCATAAGGGATTCTTTTTTTTATGTAATTACGGCATTAATATGTTTGCTACCGAAAAGTGGTTTTGTGTAAACCTTACATGTATGGAATATACATCCAATTTTTATAGCAAATCGTTTCTTCCGAATGGTACAATCAAGGAAGAGGAGGGGTATTATGAAGAAACATCGTTTTAGAAATCTATTTTTCTGCTTTACAGCTCTTTTAGTGTTATCTGCTTGTCAAAAGTACAACGGTAAGTTAGAACAATGGGGTAGCACTGTTGACACTGTCGATACAGCTAAACTAAAAAGAAATAACATTCCGTATGAAATAAAAGATGGTAAAGTATATATTCCCGAAGATGCCTTTAGCGATGCTACGCTGTGTTGTACATAAGCAGTGATGTAAGCCCCTTTCTAAAGGGGCGGGGTTTGTTTTGCATGGGGTAAGCACCACATGTAAAACAAACTAACAGAGCAGGTTAACCCCAAAACGAAAAAAATGAACTTTGTTGCTATAAAAGGCACAAAATTTTCGTTTTGGGGGTACTTCAAAATCTTAGCTTGATGGTGAGGCCTAATAGGTCGTTACGTAAACTTCGTATGAATACTTTATTCATACGAAGAATATATGAATTCTCCCCTTTGAGAAGGTTTATTACAGGATAAAAGGGAATATTATCCACAAAAGGAAAGGGGTAAATTCATGAAAAAAAATATATTATTGCTGGCCTTATCATTATCCCTATATCAATCCGCTTGTTCGACTGACACAAACACTGATAATACATCTACTACTGATCAACCAAAAGGAAAAACCGCCTCAATACAACAAGAGAAAAATCGTAAGCCTATTTTCTTTCAAGGAAAGGAGATAAAGAAGATTGAGCTTATATCGACTAAAGTAAAAAACAAAAAGGCAGTTATAAACCTAGAGTTTGATCAAATTATTAAAGCCATGGAACATACAGGAATATATAAGGATCGAGAAAGAGTTATTTCTCTTTTTCTGGATGACGAGGCGAAGAACGCGATAGATTACAAGATGATTATAAATTACCAAGACAATTCTAAAGAAATATATTTAATATGGTTAGAGAAAAATCCAACCGTTATAATTGCTCGACAAGACAATGAAGAACAAAAACATCTTGAACATTACATAATAAAAGGTGAGGACGCAAATCAAATATTAAATTTGTTTAAAAATGATAATGCAACATAACTTCCAATAATGAGACGTTATGTCTACCTGACATGAATAGGGTATGCAGGATTCTTTGTTCAACTAACGGTGCGGTTTTGTTGAACAAGGTATAAAATTATTGGGAGAAAAAATAAGTACCAAAGGGATTTAATTATCCAAAGGGGGAGCACATATGACTATAAACTCAGAATGTTTAGGTTGTAGATTATCTAACCAAATTGAACCAGTAAATATTGTATTTGAAAATGAGTATGTTTGTTGTTTCCTGGACATTGAACCTTTTAACGAGGGACATACCTTAATTCTTCCTAAAAAACATTATTTAGATGTTGAAGAATTAGATATTGAAACTGCAAATGCTATTATGATAGCGTCTATGACCATTTCAAAAGCACTAAAAAAATTATTTAATCCTGATGGGATCACGATTTGTCAAAATGGTGGGAAATTCAATGATTTGACGCATTATCATATGCACGTCATTCCGAGGTTTGAAGGAGAACCTTTTTACTGTGAGGAACAAAAAAATAATATCAGAGAAAAAGCTAAGTTTTTAGAAACAAAAACTAATTTGAAAAATTTGATTGAAGAGTTATCTTGAACGAAAGAGTGCGATACTTGAACAAGGGTATCACATTTACTTCCGCTTTCGAATTTTATGTAAATAAGCTGTCCATATGGACAGCTTATTGTATTTTTTTGCTTAGTTTGGGTTTTTTCCGAAATGCTGGCGATACCCCATTAATTAGATATAGTATGTGAAATTTTAAAAGAAGACACTCAATTCGGGTGTCTTTTCTTTTTGTAGATATTATTATTGAAGATTTACTCGAACTTCTTCTTCTGATAAGGAAATTGGTTTGAAGATTAATTGAAGCTTAGGATCTCCTTGTTTTGATTCGAAAGCAATAGTTCCAGTTATTTTCCCATTTTGTGCAAGTTTTCCAAAATTCAATTGAGTATCTTGGTTAATCATAGTTAACGTTGGATCTACAATATTTCCTTCACTGTTTTGTAAACTGAAATCGTGAGCATTATAATGTATTTCTTCTTTGCCGCCGTTTTCTATAGTTACATTAGCGATTAAAAATTCATGACCCTCTTTAGGTTTATCGAATTCTCCACCTGGAGACTTTTCAACATTTGTAACAGTTAATTTGTGATTTCCAAGTTTAATTGTTTCGCCAACTTTAAATTTTTTTTTCTCTTCTTTCTTTTCAGTTGTTTGTTCTGTTTTTGTATCATTTGATACTTTCTTGGCAGTTTCTTCTGTATCACTACATCCCGCTAGACTTATAGCAAGCGCTCCAGTTATAACGAGTGTACCCATCTTCTTATACATTTCGTTTCCTCCAATTATGTAAAATGTATGATTCCTGAACTATCATAACAAATATGGTTACAACTTTTTTGTCAGATTATGTCGAACATAAATAAAAAAAGAGAGCATAAGCTCTCAGATGGAAAATGTTTCTTCTACAAGGGGTCACCATACATGCCCATCAACTTAAGAATTCAGAACTATCCCAAAACGAAAAAATGAGCTTTTTTGTTATAAGTTAGCACAAAATTTCGTTCTGGGGGTACTATAAATTTTTAGCTTGATAGCGATGTGGCGGGACCCCATCGCTATCAAGCTAATAAAACAAAATCCCCCCTAAAATAAAAAAATACGCTATTCTTTCTGTAGAATCATAAGAAAGGATGGCGTTTTTTATGTCTATTTCTGTATCCGATGAATTACAGCTATTCGCTCAAGAGATTCAAAGCTTGTTATCTCCAAATACTTTACGGGACCTTGCTAAAGACGTTGGTTTTGTGCAACGAACCAGTAAGTACCAAGCAAAAGATTTAGTTGCTTTATGTGTATGGATGAGCCAAAATGTCGCTACGACTTCTTTAACTCAGTTATCTAGCTGTTTAGAAGCATCAACAGAAGTGCTCATCAGTCCTGAGGGATTGAATCAACGGTTTAATAAAACGGCCGTCCAATTTTTGCAACACATATTAGCTGAACTACTAAACCAAAAATTGGCCTCATCTATACCGATTTCTTCTCCATATACTTCTGTTTTTAAGCGTATTCGTATTTTAGATTCAACTGCATTTCAGCTCCCAGATTCCTTTTCATTCGTTTATCCAGGTGCAGGAGGCTGCAGCCA
>NZ_JBFTMC010000130.1:0-11117 GCF_056396765.1 Bacillus sp. 05T22 | reverse complement strand
GTATTAAAATGGAAAATAAAACATTATAAAAATAAAATACTATCTATTTTGTAGAAATAGACTGTTTGATAAAATGTTAATGATATGATTAAAAAGAATTGCTAAAAATATATTTAATAGAATTTTTATAAGGGAGAAGATATGAAAAAAAGATATAAACGGTTATTTATTATAAGTGCAATAGCGATAGGAGTCAGTGCATTCTCATACTTACAAAATAATTTAATAAGTGTAAGTGAAATATCAATAACATCTAGTAAGATATCTTCTAATTTCAAGGGGTTTAAAATTGTACAGTTGTCGGATTTACATAGTAAAAAATTTGGAGAAAACCAAGAAGTTTTAATTGAAAAAGTGAAAAGCTTGAACCCTGATATTATCGCCATTACAGGAGATCTAATCGATAGTAAGAGGTATGATGCAGAGGCGAGTTTAAAGGTAGTGAAAGAGCTTGTAAAACACTATCCCGTTTATTTTGTTACAGGAAATCATGAATTATGGTCAGGGCGGTATGATAGTTTAGAAAAAGAGTTGAAAAGATATAATGTGACAGTTTTGAGAAATGAACATGAACGTATTCAAAAAGAGGGGCAGGAAATTTGCCTTCTCGGCATAGATGATCCGGCATTTACCGCGAAAAATAACGATGAAAATGAAGAGATGTCTACAGTGAAAAATGAAATCGTTAAAGCGAAAAATGCGGTAGATCAGGATGAATATAAAGTACTACTTTCATATAGACCTGAACTTTTACAAGTATACGCTGAGCAACAAATTGATTTAGTTTTAACAGGGCATGCCCATGGAGGACAAGTAAGACTGCCTTTTATTGGAGGCTTAGTTGCACCTAATCAAGGCATATTACCCAAATACACAGCAGGTTCATATAAGGAACAAGGTACTTCCATGATAGTAAGCAGAGGGTTAGGGAATAGCATCATTCCTCAAAGGATTTTTAATAGACCAGAAATTGTAGTCGTACAGCTGGATTAATTTGTACGACTTTTTTTATTAGCTTTGAGTGATGTTACGGTGGCTCATTCACTATAACTCTTTTAATAGAAAATAAGATAACAAATGTAAGCAACAGAAAGTATGTATGATGAAAGATTGGTGTTTTCTAAAAAGTACAAGTATCCATTACAATTTTGTTAAATTTGTACTACGCTACATAAACTAACAAATTTTGACGTTCTTTCTTTGTTATAGTGTAAATAATTAAAATAATCAGTTTTTGTTCAAATTAGAATGCTTATGGCTTGTGCATATAAAAAACTAATTATAAAGGAGTGTACACATGCATAAAGAATTTGAAATTGAGGAATATACTGCAATTGAAGAACAAATTCATTATTATAGTCAATGTTTATTGGTGAATCATCCTGAGCAAATTGTAAAGTATTTAGAAAAAAGGTTAGAAAAATATACAGAAACATTAAAATATGCACATTTGTATCCTGAAAAAGTTATTTTGCCTATCCAGCAGTTAGTAATTGAGTATTCTTTAGATCTTGCTAGAATTAGAAAGTATTTAAATTTAGAAACGTAGCCTATAAATAATGATTTAAAATGAAACAGAGTCGACAGTGAGAAATGAATTCTATTGTCGACTCTGTTTCATTTTTCTATAGACAATGTATTAGTTGTTAGAAAGATTGAAAAGATAATACTCATAAATATAATTTGACATATAATAATCTAAGAGTAAAATAAAAGTGAGTACTCACTCATTTCGAGAAGGAGGAGATCTTATTGCAACAACCTTCAGTCATTTTACAAGATGTATCAAAGTGTTTTGGAAAAAAAGAAGTACTGCACAATATTTCACTATCTGTAGCAGAGACAGAGATTTTTGGTTTAGTAGGTCCATCCGGGTCTGGTAAAACGACGCTTATTAAAATGGTTGCTGGCATTAGTGAATCAACAATAGGGGATGTAATAGCATTAGGGGTACAAATGCCTAACTTAAATGGCATGAAGCAAATAGGGTATATGGCGCAAGCGGATGCGCTGTATGAAGAATTATCAGCTTATGAAAATGCAGACTTTATTGCAACAATGTATGGATTAAAAGGGAAGCGCAAGAAAGAGAGAATAGAAGAGGTATTTACATTGGTACAATTATCCCAACATGCAAAAAAGCAAGTGCAACATTTTTCAGGTGGAATGAAGAAACGGTTATCACTTGCTATAGCACTTCTACATGAGCCCAAGTTATTAATTTTAGATGAACCAACGGTTGGGATTGATCCAGTTTTACGTAAATCTATTTGGGAGAATTTTTATGAGCTCAAGAAACAAGGAACAACGATTATTGTGACAACACATATTATGGATGAAGCTGAATTTTGTGAACGTCTTGGATTAATTAGAGATGGTAAGTTAATTGCAACGGGAACACCAAAGGACTTAAAAGACCGAACTTCATCAGGACGGATTGAAGATGTGTTTTTATTGGAAGGGGTGGTTGAATCATGAGAATTGGTGGTGTAGTTATCCGTATTATTCGCCAGTTTTTTCGAGATAAACGATCATTGGCAATGATGTTTGGAGCTCCGATGTTACTCCTTTGGTTATTATCGTTAGTGTTTACTCAAAAGGACTATACTCCGCATATTGCATTAGTAGATGTTCCAGCATCTATAGTGGAATCAATGAAAAAGCAAGATGCTACCATCTATGAGTATAGTAAAGAAAACGCACAGTCTAAGTTAGAAAAGCAACAAATAGATGCCATTATAACTTTAGAACATGGAAAAGTGAATGTATTGCTGGAAGGTAGCGATTCTTCAAAAAATAGCGCCGTGCTGCGACTATTACAAAAGGGTACAGAAAAAAATGAAATGCCTGGTATGAAACCAAAAATTGATTTTTTACATGGTTCCGCAGACTTTACAATGTTTGATGGTCTTGGACCTGTATTAATTGGTTTCTTTACATTTTTCTTTGTCTTTATTTTATCCGGTGTATCTTTTGTGCGTGAGCGGTTAAGTGGAACGTTAGAAAGGCTTTTATCTACTCCAGTGCGAAGATGGGAAATTGTTGTCGGTTATATACTTGGATTTGGTATTTTTGCGTTTTTACAATCTGTTATCATTGTAAGTTTCTCTGTTTATGTTCTTGATTTATATGTAGCTGGATCTCCATGGCTTACACTACTGATTACATGTATGCTTTCATTAACAGCATTAACACTAGGAACTTTTTTATCGGCATATGCCAATAATGAATTTCAAATGATTCAGTTTATCCCACTGGTTATTGTACCGCAAATTTTCTTTTCAGGTTTGTTTCCAATGGAATCAATGAATAAGTGGCTGCAAATGCTAGGTAAGTTATTTCCGCTCACATATGGTGCTGATGCAATGAGACAAGTGATGATTCGTAATCAAGGATTTGCTGAAATTGCGGGAGATCTTGGTGTGTTACTTCTTTTTGCGTTATTATTTGCAGTAGGGAATGTATTTGCTTTGAAGAAACATCGCAAAATATAATGTTTATAAAAAAGGAGCTTTACGAATGAAGAAAGATTGGCTGGAAGAATTAATTGCTGCTACAGACACAGATAAACGTAATGAACGTCAAATGCGTATATTAGAAGCGGCGGTTGATATGTTTGGAGAAAAAGGATATGCATCAACTTCAACGAGTGAAATTGCAAAGCGTGCTGGTGTAGCGGAGGGAACAATCTTCCGCTACTATAAAACAAAAAAAGATTTACTATTAGCGGTTGTCATGCCAACATTAACAAAGTTTGCTGCTCCATTTTTCGTACAGGCTTTTGCAAAAGAAGTACTTGAAAATACGTACAAATCGTATGAAGAGTTTTTAAGAGTGGCGATTCGAAATCGATTTGAATTTGCTAAAAAACATTTTCCAATGCTAAAAATTTTAATGCAAGAAGTCCCGTTTCAACCAGAATTAAAAAATGAAATACAACAATTAGTGGAAAAAGAACTTTTTTCCCGCTTTAAAAAATTAATTGTACATTTTCAAGAACAAGGACAAATTATTGAAATGCCTACACCTTCAGTTATACGCCTTACTTTATCAGCTATAATGGGGTTAATTTTAACTCGATTTTTATTATTACSTGAAGAAAAATGGGATGATGAAGTGGAAATTGAAAATACGATTCAATTTATATTGTATGGATTAACACCACAAACGTTGCTATAACAACGTTTGTGGGTTTTTATTTTCGTATTTGCAAACATTTTGCAAACATTTTGCAAACATTGACTATCCAAACAGACTTTCTTTTTTGAGATTTAATAAATGCACCGTTTACACCACTGCTACTTAATCCATAGTTTCCTAAAATCTACATAGCCGAACGATTCAAATTGAATATCTTTAATCATCGGATGAAATGTACGATTTTTAATAGGATGGTATAAAAATAGGAACAAATTCTCTTCTCGGATATAGCTCTCAGCTTTTTCTATCCAAAATTCTCTATCAGCGCTAGTCTTAGCATGCTTGATACTTTCAAAGTGAATATTTAAAATGGCTAGTTGTTCTAAAGAAAAAAAGCGATTAAATATAGATGCTTTATTTAAAAAGGTACCGATAAAAGATAAATGGTAATCGGTTGAAGCTGCTTCCCCCATGAATAATAAATCATCGTGCTTTACCAGCAGATGGTCATCTAATTACTCTTGAATCAGAAGTGCACCATGCAGAAGTTGCAAAAGTGAATATAGCGAGAGCTGAACTATCTAATATAGTAGAAGTAAGAATTGGATCTGCTCTTGAAACACTGCCGAAATTATATGATGAGGGAATTAATCCATTTGATTTAATTTTTATTGATGCAGACAAACAAAATAATTCGGAATATTTAAAGTGGGCCCTTAAATTGTCTCGGAAAGGTACTGTAATTATAGGGGATAATATAGTGCGAAAAGGAGAGATAGTCAATGCATCTAGTAAAGACGTCAATGTTCAGGGGGTTCGTCATTTCTTTGATATTCTTGCATCTGAGTCCAATTTATCCTCAACGGCAATACAAACTGTAGGAAGTAAGGGGTATGATGGATTTAGTATAAGTGTAGTACTGTAATTGTATCAAGTAGAAATATTTTATTTTAGAGGACTGTAGGAATGAATTGACAACGTCAGAAAATTTTGTAAGAAATGCAATCTTATTAAAAAAGGATACCAGTATTTCACAAAACGTGTTGGAGTTGTTACTAAATTCATACACAAATAAAATAATTTATAAGTGTATAGTTGAAGTACAGAAGTAGCCTTTACTAGAAATATGTATGTTAATCTAATTTTGCTGTAATAAATAATAAAAGCGTGACAGAGAAACGTCATGCTTTTTTAGTTGTTTCAATCTTTATGTTTAATAAGTATTAAATTATTTTAATTAATCTGGGATTAGTATAAGTTGCCCCATTAGTTTTTTAAAGCGCTGAGTGCCTAATAATTGGCAAGAAGAAGTTTACCGATAAGGTCTTGGCTGTCGGAGCTATGCTAGTGATCATCTTGGGGGTAAGCATGTTCAACCGCGGTCTGGGGCTTTCTGGAATCGCTTTATTTACGACGCCCAGCATGTGACGACTCATTTGGAACCGTTCGCATACGAGACCATTGTGCTCGAAGTGGGCACACGATGGTGTGGAACGTGCAGGCGACTCCCGAAGAGTTGAATGGCTGCAACAACCGTCTCTTTATAAATGAGTATGGGATTGAGAAGTCACTGGAAGTAGAAGAAAACCTCATCGTTTTCACATCAGAGAAACCGGGAACCTACATGTACAGCTGCTGGATGGGAATGATCCACGGTGTAATCATTGTGAAAGAAGCATTGGAGGAAGTAAAAGCTCCATAAAGAAAATCGGCTGTATCCAATGGGGATAGCTGGTTTTAAAAATATTTAGAAAATCCAGTTGACAGTCTATCTACTACGTGTTACGATACACCTGTAGTAAGTCGTACTGGATACTGACACCACTGAATAGTGAGGTTACAAAAATATTTTTAAGAAAAATAGTTGACACCTTCTACTCGGTGTTACAATATACATGTAATAAGCAATACTGAATAGCATGTTTTCCCAAAAGCTATTCAGTAAAAATTTCCCTTAGTACTCTGTTATACTGAATATAAGTCAGACAAAATAGAGGGGGTAGAGGAGGATCTGAACATGGAAAATTTAACTGAAATGCTGAAGGGTTCGCTGGAAGGCTGTGTGCTGGAAATCATCAGCCGCCATGAAACCTATGGCTACGAGATTACCCGCCGTCTGAACGAGCTTGGGTTTACTGAAGTCGTGGAAGGGACGGTCTATACCATCCTCGTGCGATTAGAAAAGAAAAAACTTGTGAATATAGAAAAGAAACCGTCAGATATGGGGCCGCCCCGCAAGTTTTACTCACTTAATGAGGCTGGCCGCCAGGAACTTGAATTGTTTTGGAAAAAATGGGATTTTGTATCATCAAAAATCAACGTCTTGAAGTCAATCTAGCTGCATAAGATATTCCGTCCGATATTTTTGGAGTGTCTTGTTCWGCTTTATAAAAAAGGAGGAAAAATAAYATGWTGGAAATGTTCAAAAAAWTGATTGGTGATAAAAAAGAGTACAAAATGATGATGGCACGGGTTGGAGCCCTGCCAGAGGACTACCAGTTTGTATTTAAGAAAATTCAAAACTACATGTGGAATTTCTCAGCGGGCAACGGGATGGATATGCTGCACATTCAGTATGAATTAATCGAGTTGTTCGAAGCCGGTGCAGCGGAAGGTAGAAAAGTGCTGGAAATCACTGGGGACGACGTGGCGTCCTTTGCCGACGAACTAGTGGCAAACGCTAAAACCTATGTCGCTAAGTATCGTGAAGATTTGAATCAGAGTATCATGAAGCGATTGGGAAAAAAGTAAATTCAATAGATAATACCGACTGAATAGCTGGTTACAAATGTGAATTGCCACCTTCGCTATTCAGTTATATTTTCAACCTGGTACTAAGTTATACGGATTATCAGTCAGACTAAATAGAAGAGTATAGGCAATCTAGCTCCGCAAAGCGCTTTTTATAAGGAGGAAAAAAGTATGAGCAATGCAGTGATTTCTGTAAAAGAGTTAAAAAAATCCTTTAAAGACAAGGAAGTCTTAAAGGGGGTGGATTTTGAGGTGCGGCGTGGCGAAATTTTCGCACTGCTGGGCTCAAATGGAGCGGGCAAGACGACGACGGTCAACATCCTCTCGACGCTGATGAAGCTCGATGACGGCGAAGTAGGTATTTGCGGCTTTGACGTCCAGCGTCAACCGGATCATGTTCGCCAGAACATCAGCCTGACAGGGCAGTTCGCAGCTTTAGACGGCATGCTCACCGGGCGGGAAAACCTGATGATGATCGCCAAGTTGCGGGGAGTTTCCAATCCCGCTCAAGTCGCCGACAATCTGCTTGCAAGATTCAGCCTGACCGATGCGGCCAACCGCCGAGCAGACCAGTATTCAGGCGGGATGAAGCGCCGGCTTGACATCGCCATGAGCTTGATCGGGACGCCAGCAGTCATTTTTCTCGACGAACCGACGACAGGGCTTGATCCCGAAGCACGGATTGAAGTCTGGGATACCGTCAAGGAGCTTGCCAGCGGCGGCACGACCATCTTGCTGACGACCCAGTACCTGGAGGAAGCCGAACAACTGGCGGACCGTATCGCTATCCTGCATGGCGGAAAAATCATCACGACCGGTACCCTTACCGAACTCAAAGAGATGTTCCCGCCAGCGAAAGTGGAGTACATCGAGAAGCAGCCGACATTGGAGGGAATTTTCCTCGCGATCATCGGCAAAAGGGAGGAGATGTAAATGAAAAGCAAAACAGGGGTATTACTAGGGCGTTTAATGCGCAACATCATGCGCAGCCCGGATACGATTATCACGGTAGCGATTACGCCGATTATGATGCTGCTGCTGTTTGTCTACGTATTTGGCGGCGCCATAGAGACAGGCACGGACAACTACGTCAATTATTTATTGCCGGGAATCTTGCTGATGGCTATCGCATCCGGTGTCGCTTACACTTCACTGCGGCTGTTTACGGATGTAAAGAGTGGGCTAATGGCGCGTTTCATTACCATGCCCATCAAGCGCTCGTCGGTATTGTGGGCTCACGTGTTGACCTCGCTTGTTTCCAATGTGCTTACTATCGTGGTGGTTATTCTCGTTGCCCTCTTGATGGGCTTCCGTTCCAGCGCTGATATCCTCGATTGGCTCGCAGTAGCTGGGATACTCGGGCTGTTTACGCTAGCGCTGACATGGCTGGCGGTCATTCCCGGCTTGACAGCGAAGTCTATGGAAGGGGCGACAGCCTACTCGTACCCGCTGATTTTCCTGCCGTTTATCAGTTCGGCCTTTGTCCCCACTGAAACCATGCCTAAAATTGTCCGTGCGTTCGCTGAGAACCAGCCCGTGACTTCAATCGTGAATGCGATTCGTGCCCTCTTGTATGAAGGGTCTGTTGGCAACGGTATCTGGATCGCGCTTGCCTGGTGCGTCGGCATCATGATCATTGCTTACTTCTTCGCCAATAAAGCATTTAAACGCCAGTTAGGGTAAGTACACCATTATGGGATTAGCCATATCAATAGGTGGTAATGACGGATTGGACGGTAACAATAGCGTTTGTATAAATAATCACGAAATTGGAACTGAGATGTCAGATTGTTGGCAACATCATCTGGTTGCGTTGGATCCTGATTAGGTAAGATATAAATTCTAATCATGTAAAAGTATAGCTTGAGAATTATTGTGTACTTAAAGTAACGGGAGCGTTAGTTGAACAACAATAATATATTGTTGTTGTGGTAAATGAGGTCATATGTTGTACAAAAGGATAGATGTATACAGGTACTCTCTCCTGTTCATCTATCCTTTCCTTTTAACCCTATATAATGTGTGACATTATAATACATCGTTTAATTATAGTGTTTCATAATTATTTTCTTGACTTTTGATAAAATGAGAAAAGGAGTGTTTTTTTAAGGATAAACGGATTTTTATGTTAAAATTTTACTATCAATAATTTCTTGGGAGAGGTCTCTTAAAGTTGAATATATTAAGAAGAACGATATCTAGTAAGATGGGGATAATCATTTTAGTAGTAATAATATTGATTGCAGGATTTTCATATTGGACGAATAAAGACAGAATTTCTAATAACTTTGCTGAACAACTATTTAAATATCCCCTTCCTCCACAAACCAAAGTCATGGAAAAGGAACAAGTTAATGGAAAATCCCTTGTATGGGGAAATGGTGGATATTGGGGTGTTATTGCATCTGTTCGCCTATCTACTAAACTAAGTAAAGCAGAAATATTGTCGTATTATAAAAAAGCTGGTTTATTTAAATACCCTAAAAGTGATAAAAAAGGCGTTGAACCTGAAATCTACTTTCAAGATGACTTAAAAAAGGTGGAAAAACCAGAAGGATTTTATTACACGACAAACGATGGAGGAAATAACCCGTTACACAGTTATTTCAACAAAGATGGAAGTATGAAAATAGAACAAAGCACCAACGAACATACAGGACAAATGGAGTATGTGGTACAGATAACAAGTGACTTTGATTACTTTCTAAATATTAATTGACACTAACTTTATAAAAAGTTGCGATGTTTTGCTCCTTTGGATTTGTTTATCTAAATGGGCGTTTTTATAGTGAAAAGAAGATCTGAACTGAAAGGCGGATTAAGGAACTGTTGAGTAGCAATAAAGTATCCTTTTTTACAAATGCGTACGAAGCTCAAAGTGCAGGCTATCGACCATGCAAAAGATGCCGACCAGATCTAAATATAAAAATATATGACCCGTTCGAATGCGTTTTGGAAGATACTATGCGATTGATAAAAAATAATTATGTTTAAAACATGTCTTTAAATGAAATTGCATCAAGGGTAGGAGTTAGTCGTTTTCATTTAAATCGGATTTTCAAAGAAAGAACAGGGTATACTCCTCGAATATATTTAGAAAGGATCAGAGTTAAGAAAGCAAAGGAACTTCTCTTGACAACGGTCTTTAATAGTACGGAGATTGGTTATCAAACAGGCTATCAAAGTGTATCTAGCTTTTATAATGCATTTAAAAGAAATACAGGACTTTCACCGAGTCAATTCCGTGCTTGCAATAGTGGACATACCGTAAACCAAGAACTTGACTGAATTCACGCTCTTTAACAAAAGACAGAATGAATTAACAAGCGTGCTTTGTACTTCTCATATTTTTTGAAAATTGTGATACAAGGAAAGTATTCAAAATACAACAAAGGAGACTATTATATAATTTGTGTAGGACTATTCTAGAAACGGGCGCAATTCTGTAGCAAGAATTGTGCTCGATCTTTATGTATTGGGCCACTATGTTGAATAAGAGCTGAAAAGCTGAATTAGGTTCGCATTTATGGAATGGAAGTGTGAAAAGTTGTGAAAATAATACATTTTTTATTAAGGGTCATAGTACATAAAACTAATAGCTTCCGAACATAATAATAAAATGTTTTGGAGGTGAGTTTTATGGATAAAAAAGACTTTCAAAAAGTTTATAATGAATACTTACAACAAGGGAAAGACCAAGTTCAATTGGAAGTAGTTGAGGAAGTCGATTCAGGAGTAGAACAAATTGTTGCAGTTCGTAAAAATGATGAGGATGATATTATTGCTTTTAAAACAAGTAGTGGAAGAGAACTAGATTATATTACTGCTCTTGATGAAGCAAAATCAGGGAAGTTAGCTCATGTGGATGTATTTCATAAGTATGGCAGGGATATTATACGTAGTGAACCTGATGGTATAAAAGAAAATAACTTAGATAACTTACCTTCTTTTTAAAAGGGTAAACCTTAAGAAGAGAATGTTAATTTGGACATTCTCTTCTTTTCTTGTATATTAAGTCATTTGATAGAATATGGTACCATTAATACGATACATCAAATAATTATAATGTTTATTCGTGTGAGTGTAGTGTAATGCTAAAAAAAGAACTGAAATACTTGTCACAATATTATTTTTCTAGGTTTTCCTTAAAAATGAACGGTTCATTTTTAAAGTGAAATCGCTCTTTTAAAAAGCTCCCTAAATTTCTCCCTATCTTCTGATGTAAA
>NZ_JBFTMC010000129.1:0-11885 GCF_056396765.1 Bacillus sp. 05T22 | reverse complement strand
ATCAAATACATTGCACACACATATTGAACAATTAGAACAAGATATTGAAAAAGAAAGAAAGCTAGAAAATACGAGAAAAGAATTTATTTCAGGTGTCTCACATGAATTGAAAACACCGCTAAGTATTATGAAAAGCTGTATTTCGATTCTAAAAGATGGGGTAGCCGAACATAAGAAAGAATATTATTTTCAGGCAATGGAAAAAGAAGTGGATAAGATGGATATGTTAATTTTGGACATGCTGGAGTTAGCTAAATTTGAATCTGGCACGTATAAAATGCAGATGGATACTTTTCATATTGATGAGGTCATTGAGCATATATGTGGACAACTATCATTAGAAATAGAGAAGAAACAACTTCATATTCACAAACACATATCTCCAGCTCAAGTTGTTGCAAATCAACATCGCATTGAGCAAGTAATTGTCAATTTCATTACGAATGCAATCCGTTATACACCTGAAAAAGAGGATATTATTATTTCTACAATAGATGAGCTAAATCRWATAAARRTKTGYATWGAAAATAAAGGYACTCAYATTGAAGAAGAACAATTAGATAAAATATGGGACCGTTTTTACCGTATAGATACAGCTCGTCAACGTTCAAACGGTGGAACGGGACTCGGACTTGCTATTTCCAAAAATATTTTGGAACTTCATGGCGTAGAGTATGGTGTAAATAATACAGCAGATGGTGTGTTGTTTTACTTCTATTTAAATAAAAAAGTGTAGTAGGGTTTGTCTAAATACACAGAATGAAAAAGGTCTTTCTCAGTAGAGAAAGGCCTTTTGGTTTTTATTAATAGTACATCTAATGGTCTCAAATCTCTATTTATCCCGTATTAACGGGCAGGAAGACCCCCATCCGGGGTCTTCTCGGTTAAAATAATAAAAAATAAGACTGCCATTTAGGCACTCTTATTTTTTAAATTCATATTATGTGCACCGATACTTTTAAATAAGCGTGGTGAAGTTGAAAACAGGAGTAGTAGTAATACTGTGCATAATGCAAATGAACCAAGCATTGTACTACCATTCACGATCAATGAATAAAGAACAGCTGACTGTCCTGGTGGTGCGTACTTCCCAAAGAAGATAACACCAGCAATAAAGTGACAGAAATAACGGGCAAAGCTACCAACAAATGTAGCAAGGATAATATAAAAAAGCGCCTTTTTCCCTTGACCGCTTTTTGATGAAGGTTTATCTTTGCGGCTACCAATGTCGGATTGTACGTTAGATGTATGTTGGTTGTTCGCAAGTGCCTTTTGAATTGGACGATAGAATAAACCAGCAAAACCGATAAAAGCAAATGCAACGAAGTACTCAATAAACGCTTGAACTGGCGTTAAAATGTAAGCATCGCCAACTACGATTTGTAGTAGACCCCAAATGAGTCCTCCTAAGAAAGCAGTTTTAAAGCCCCAGCGGTAAGCGATAATAAAAATAGGAATCATTGCAAATGAAACAGAACCGCCTGTTGGAAGTTTAATTGATAGTGGTAAAATGTCGATGATCAAGGCGAAGGCTGCAAGGATTGCAGATTCAATCATCGCTTGTAAATTGGTGTTACGCATGTTGTTAATCCCCCTAAATCCAAGTTGCACAAAAAAGAATACTTATCATAGGGAGATATGAAATACGTAAGTGGAAAAAGAATGAGGTATTTCAAGTTCAACGTTTGCACAATTCCTACGTTAGCATTAACTAACAGGTTCTAAGGGTCGGAACGAAGTGTTCCCTCTCAGCAGCAAAGCTCCCCCTGTGATAACGAGATTCTTTATTTGTTAGGTTTATTGTAATTGAAATGGATGAGAATGGCAAATGAATCTATTAGGAACAATCATTTAAATATGTAAATACAAATTGAAATAAAACCTTCCCTTTTAGATGGGAGAGAGGATCCGGCCATGGATAGAAGCGGTCAGACCCTCTTCCTGCCCCGTGCCAAGTGAAAATAAAGGGAGAAAACGAGTGCAGCTCACCTTTTGTTATCCATAGCAGTAACTTATATGTTGAAAAATTTAAATATATTTAAATAAAACCTTTCTTTTTAGGTGGGAGAGAGGATCCGGCCATGGATAGAAGCGGTCAGACCCTCTTCCTGCCCCGTGCCAAGTGAAAACAAAAGGAGAAAACGAGTGGAGATCTCCTTTTGTTTTTATAGCAGCGACTTATATGCCAGCAAATCAACATGGATATATATAATTCTCCCGAAATGTTAATAAATAGGAAGAAAAAATATATAGTACTTGATTCATAGAATGTGATATAATTTTCTTGAAAATAATTATCATTCTCTTTTGAGGGGGAAGATTATGAGCTTAGTTGACATTAAAATAGGTGAAAAAGTATTAGTTAAAAATTTACAAACGTTAGATAAATTATTAAAGCGGAGATTAGCTGCTTTTGGTCTTTCAGAAGGAAGTGAACTTCGTATGAAACAAAGAGCGATGTTTAAAGGGCCGTGTACATTAGAGTGCCGTGGACAATTAATTAGTATTCGTCATTGTGACGCGAAAATGATAAAGGTGGAATTAGCGTGAATAAGGTTGCGTTACTAGGGAACCCGAATACAGGGAAAACATCATTATTTAATGCGCTGACTGGTTCTTATGAATATGTAGGAAACTGGAGCGGAGTAACAGTAGAAAAGAAGGTTGGTAAGTTAAAGGGGAAGCAAGGGACATTAATTGATTTACCAGGTATATATGATTTAAATCCTGTTTCTCGTGATGAAGGTGTTGTTACAAAGTTTCTACTAACAGAAGAATTTCATCATATGCTAAATATTGTTGACTCTTCTCAATTTGAACGCAATATGCATTTAACATTGCAACTACTAGAGTTTGGTAAACCAGTTTCTATCGGTTTAAATATGATTGATGTTGCGAAGCAACGCGGAATTGTTATTAATGCGAACAGATTGTCAGAAATATTAGGAGTAACGGTCGTTCCTGTTGTTGCGAGAAGTGGTAAAGGTTGTGAAGAATTACTGGCTACTCTTCATGAGAACGAGAAGAAAGAGAAAAAGCCTTTCACTCTTTCTTATGGTAAAGAAGTAGATGCAGGTATTGAAGAAATCATGGATCTTTTAACTCAAGCAAATTATGAGCATCCTAGATGGCTTACACTTCAATTTTTAAGTAATAACGAAGTAGTAGAACAAGAAGTTAAAAGATTGCCTGTTTATGAAAAGCTTGTAGCAATTCGTTCTAAATTAGAAGCGAAACTTGATAGTACGCTAGAACAGCATATTTACCGGACACGTGCAGCGTATATTGAAAAGTTAAAAACAAATGTCATTCAGCATGAAAAGGAAGGAAAGATTCCCTTTTCAGAAAAAATTGATAAGTTAATTACACATAAAATTTTAGGACTTCCAATCTTTTTAGCAGTTATGTTTTTTATTTTTCAGGTTACGTTTACGTGGATTGGTACGCCTTTATCAGATATGCTTGATGAATTTCTTGGTGGGCAGTTTACGGATTGGGTAACGGCAGGTTTAACAAACATTGGTGCCTCTGAGTTTATTCAAGCGCTCGTTACAGAGGGAATTATTGCCGGCGTTGGTGCGGTATTAGTATTCGTTCCACAAATTTTTGCATTGTTCTTCTTTATTTCGTTATTAGAAGACTCAGGGTATATGGCCCGCATTGCAGTTGTAATGGACCGTATTATGGAATTCTTTGGTTTAAACGGAAAAGCATTTATTCCTATGATTATCGGTTTTGGTTGTAACGTTCCCGGGATTATGGCAGCGAGAACGATTGAGCAGGAAAAAGAAAGATTACTTACCGTTTTAGTAACACCATTTATGTCTTGTTCAGCGCGTTTACCTGTATATGCATTATTTGCGGGAGTCTTTTTCCCGAATAGTCAAGCGACTGTTGTGTTCTCTTTATACATTGCAGGTATTGTACTTGCTTTACTCGTTACAAAAGTAATGTCTCTTACTGTTTTAAAAGAAGAAAAATCTATTTTCGTTATTGAGCTTCCGCCTTATCGTGTACCACAAGCAAAAACATTGTGGCTTAGTACGTGGGAAAAAGGAAAAGGTTTCGTACGTAAAGCTGGTACATTTATCTTTGGTGGATCTGTTGTTATCTGGTTACTCAACTATGCTGGTCCATCTGGATTTGGCGTCGATATGGGAGAAAGTTACTTAGCGATTATTGGTGGCTTTATTGCACCAATCTTAGCACCGCTCGGTTTTGGAACATGGCAAGCAGCGGCATCATTATTAACAGGATTTTTAGCAAAAGAAGTTGTTGTTTCAACAATGGCCATTATTTATGCGGTGAAAGAGGATGTATTAGGAAATGTAATGGGAGCGCACTATACTGCATTATCAGCATATGCGTTTATGTTCTTCATTTTGTTATATGTTCCATGTTTGGCGACAGTAGCTGTTATTCGTCGTGAAACAGGATCTGTCAAGTGGACAATTTTCTCTGTTGTTTATCCACTTATAGTTGCTTATGTTTTAACGCTCGTTATATACCAAGTCGGATCCTTACTCGGATTCTAGAAGGAGATGTATCATAATGATGGTCAATATTGTAATTGGAGCTATCATTTTTGGTTATGCAGGATATACATTATTCAATTTTGTGAAGAGAAGTAAAAAAGGGAAATGCGCAGCATGTTCCTTAAATAAATCATGTCAGTCAAATAGTTGTAGTCCTGATATGGAGCGAGTCGTTAATAAGTAGAAAAAAGCTTTGCGGATTTCGCAAAGCTTTTTTTATGACTTGCTATTTTTATAGTGGTTTGAATGATTGATTTTGAGGATATCAAAGGATTTGATATGAGGTCAATGTTGAGAAGGGAATGTCATATTATAGTTTACATATTCAAGAAATAACATGTAAGGACATCTTAGTTTTGATATAATGTACACATAGGCTTTAAAAATGAATATTCTTACTGTAGAGGAAGAATTTTTAGTTTTCCAGGTATTGAATTTGAAATATGAAGCAGTTTATAGGAGGAGTTTAAATGTCTGTTTTTAAACGATTAAGAGATTTAACAATGTCAAATGTGTATGCATTAATTGAAAAGGCAGAAGATCCAGTTAAGATGACGGATCAATATTTACGCGATATGCAAGAGGATGTACAAGAAGCTGAGAAGAGTGTAGCAGCTCAAATTGCGCTTGAGAAAAAGTTTAAATTATTGTTTGAAGAACAAGAAGCACTTGTAAAGAAACGTGAAGAACAAGCACATATGGCTGTTCAAGCAAATAATATTGATCTTGCACGACGTGCTTTAGAAGAAAAACAAAATGTAGAGCAAAAGATGAATGAATATAAAGCGAGTTATGAGCAAAATAAAGCAGCTGCTGATAATCTTCGTGCGAAATTGGAAGAAATGCGTAARCAATTAACTGAACTGARAAATAAACGTGAAACACTTGTGGCGCGTGTGAACGCAGCGAAAGCACAAAAGAATATTAATCAAGCAATGTCTGGATTTGATGCAAATACAGCAAAAGCTGGTTTAAGCCGTATGGAAGAAAAAGCTCTTCAATTAGAGGCTGAAGCAGAAGCAAGCGGTGAAATTTATAAAAAAGAAAAGTCGTTAGATGATGAATTTGCGGCTTTAAATAAAAACTCAGCTGTGGATGATGAACTAGCACGTATTATGAAGCAGTATGAGAAATAATATATAAATGAAAAGCTAAAACCCTTTCTTTTTAGGTTGGAGAGAGCGTCCGCCCATGTATAGGAGCGGTCAGTACCTTTTTTGGTCGCATTCCGCGTGAAAACAAAAGGAGGAAATGAGTGGAGGCCTGTTTTTGTTTTCATGACCGCAGTTTATATGTTGAAAAATCAAAGGGGATCTATAAAACGAAGAAACGATAAACCCCTTTCTTTTTAGGTTGGAGAGAGCATCCGATCATGCATAGGAGCGGTCAGAGCCTTTTTTTGCCCCATGCCGCGTGAAAACAAAAAGAGGAGACCTGTTTTTGTTTTCATAGCCGCGGTTTATGTGTTGGAAAATCAA
Source organism: Bacillus sp. 05T22 (assembly GCF_056396765.1). Classification (NCBI taxonomy): domain Bacteria; kingdom Bacillati; phylum Bacillota; class Bacilli; order Caryophanales; family Bacillaceae; genus Bacillus; species Bacillus sp. 05T22. The sequence goes on along the minus strand of NZ_JBFTMC010000129.1, from coordinate 5,872 downwards.
AATGGATATATAGAAGATAAAGGAACCGACATGTCATGAAAATCAATCATGTCGGTTTTCTATTATTCTCTAGAGGAGGTTTCACCATGACATGGATGAATGTGTTAGCCATGCTTGTATGGACAGGAGCAAGCGCTGTTCTTTTATTTGTACTTATGTGGGTTGATTCTATCTTTACAAAATATAACGATTTGGTAGAAATTAAAAAAGGGAATATTGCTGTGACAACGCGCTTTATTATGAAGTTATTTGCGCAAGGATATATTTTGTCACAGTCGATTACGAAAGCAAATGATTTATGGCAAGCGCTGCTTGCATCGGCAGTTTCATTCGTTATTTTGTTAGTTGTAGAAATGTTTATCGAACTCATTTTGAAAAAAGTGGCTGGTTTAGATTTAGAAGGGGGAACGAAACAAGGGAATGTTGCACACGCTTTATTGGCTGGTTCGTTACATGTTGTCGGGGCCCTCATTTTAGCAGCTTGTCTATAACGAGAAAAGGAGGGGATAGATTATGAGTTTATTCAAACGAATTAAAAATATAATGAAAAGTCCAGAACCCGCTAAGCCAGAAAAAAGCCTATTAACGTTAACGCCTGGTGATATGATCGAAGTTTCATTAGTGATGTACGAAATGATTGGAAAAACAAGTATGCATTCTCGGAATGAAATTATTTTAACATTGCAGGACGGAAAGACCATTCGCTATTTAAAAATTGAAAATCGTGAAAGCACCTATTATAAACTATATACACCAATTGATGGTCGTTTAGATTCTATAAATGAGATTCCAACGACGATCGAAATGGATGATATCGAGTATCATATGGAAGAGCAATATAACGGACGTGCTGTTGTGATGGGGAAAACGCCATTTGCAATATCTGATGAACAACACGTATGGGAGTTCCAATCTGACAACCGGAAGCTACTTCGCATTGAGTGGCAAGATGGCCGTACAATGATGTATGAGGGAGAATCGATTCTTTCTGCTGATGTACAAATTATAAGGGCAACGTAAGGGGGCGGTAATCATGTCAAACCGATTGTTTACCATGATTAAATCATTCATAATCCCTATCTTTGCCATTGTTACGTTACTTGTAATTGCTGGTTTTGCTTTATCGGGGTGTCAAAATGAAAAATCGATTCAAGATCGTTACCCATTAGAATCRGTTGCAAAAGACGGCAAGCAAGAATCATATGTGTATAGGGCCGCCAATCAATCAGTTCCAGAGGTGGCAAAGGAGCTGATTGATGAAAGGGAACCAAAACAAGCGTCTAAAGAAGATGAAAATCAGATGTTCCTTGTGTATTCTGATAAAATATACAACATTCAGAAAGACAAAGAGAAACCATCGGATACATTAGTTGAGATAAGTAACAAAGAGTTTGTCCGTCAAAATTATCAGCCATCTTTCTTACAAGGTTATATTTTAGCAAGTATATTAGACGATATATTTGATTCGCGTAAATCGTATCATGGCGATTACCGTGGATATACAGATCGGAAAAATCATAAACCGGTTATTCCAGAAAGACCGCCTACAAAAGAAGAGAAGAAGACACCACCGCCTATTACAAAGCAAGGTAAGGGTTCTATTATTAAGAGAAGTGATAAAGTAGATCCAAAGACATCCGTAGGCGATAAAGGAAGCATTACAGAAAAAGAGACGAAAACTGTACCACCGTCTACTGAGAATAAAGGAAAGATTATTAAATCACCGGGCGGTTCTAGTGGTTCAGATGTGAAGCCGAAATCTTCGATTAAAAGCCCGCCGAAGAATACGTCTCCCCCTAAAACACGGGTTGGTGGATCTGGGAAGGTTACGAAGAGAAGATAAACATAAAAAAGCTCAAGAAGTGAAGGGAATGCTTCTTGGGCTTTTTTTACTACCACTTGCTTTCTTATCGTTTCCATGTTTTTAGGTGATGCAAAAGGCTTTGCCTCGAAAAGTTGTTTTATTACTTTTGCTTTGAGGATAGGTGTGAACCGATTAATAATAGATATAAGCACTGTAGGAATGACAATGGTCGAAACGGGTATAATCCATCGTTTTTTCTTATAAAAATTTTTTTGGCTCACTTTAACCAGCCTTTCTTAAGATTTATCGTAGTTCTGTATTTTATCATTCCTTGATGTTTCATTGTTATTATGTACCCTGCTATTTATGATTCCTACTCCTACTTTAACAATTCAGCGAAAGTAAAGAAATTAGTTGGGGAATCAAGGCCCCCACAATGATTAAAGTTTTACTTTATACCATTATCCCCTTATATCTTGTATATTCCTTTTCAATTTCAAGATCGAGTATCCATGTTTCATGAGTATGTGGAATGGATAAAGCATGGTGGAAAGTGGGGAAGACCATAAAAGGTTATGTTAGTAATAAGCCACTATCTTAAATGAAGAAGATAGTGGCTTATTGTTTTGAATCATAATTTAGTGAGATTTCCGTACTTTTACAATTTTTTTACCGATAAAAAGAATTTGTCCTCCTATAGCAAAAAGTAATATACCGGCTATTATATAAGGTAAAGTAACAGGTGCTATTCCTTTTTCTAAAAGTATTCCGTTTGTCATTGTCCCAATGGAACCAGAAAAATAATTAATAGAGCTAAGTAAAGCAATTGAAATGGTAGCATGATCTGGACTAATTTCTAAGAGTGTTTTTTGTTGGGTGACTAGTGCCGCCCACCCTGTACTTCCCCAAAGAATTAAACAGATGGCTAACAATAACGCAGTTTCATGGAAAACTCCCATGCATATAAATGAGAAAAACATGATTCCCATTAAGTACAGTAATATGATCTTTGGCTTTTTATAAAAATCCATTATAAACCCGATTATAAAACTTCCGGCAATTCCGCCGATTCCCCACATCCAAATAAATAGGATAGATTTTTGGAATCCATATGCAGTAATGATGGAATCTAAGTATGTGTACAAGCCCAAACTACAAAAGCTTAATATCATTGTAATAAGCATGACAAGAGAGATTTTTTTGTTTTTGAACATACTTAGCCGTGCTTTTAATGTTGGCAAAGGACTAGATTCTATCATAGGGAATTTAGCGAAGAGAGCAAATATCCCGATTGCCCCAATTGTGACGATAAACCACATCGCCATGCGCCATTCATAAATGGAAGCGATATATATACCAAATGGAACGCCAATTACGGTTCCAGCACTCATTCCGAGTAAAACAGTGCTTAAAGCTCTCCCCCTTCTTTTTTCAGAAACTAATGTAACAGCAGCAGATGATGCCAATGGTGAATATAGACCAGCACCTATGCCAGCCAAGCCTCTAGAAATTAATAGAATAATAAAATGATGAGTCACAGCAGTCAGGAAGTTAGAGACTGTGAAAAGGAATAATGCTGCTAATAATGTATGTTTTGGATTCGTCTTTCTCATGCATGTAGCAAACAAAGGAGCTGCAATCGCATAGCAGATTGTGAAGATACTTACGGTTTGCCCAGCAGTCCCAATCGAAACATGAAAATCATCAGCGATTTGAGGTAATATTCCTGCCATTATATAAGCATCTACTCCTAATGCGAACATCCCGAGTGTTAATAAAAATATTTTATTCAATGTGAATCCTCCCTTGGATGAATTGTTCTATTTTTATCGTAACGGGTATAATGAAATTAATGAAATTCATATTTTAAATGAGAGGTATGAGTAAAATTCATGACRATAGCTAGATATGAAATTTTTCAAAAGGTAGTAGAGTTAGGTAATTTTACTAGAGCGGCAGAACAATTGAACATGACACAATCAGCTGTGAGTCATGCGATTGCTAGTTTAGAAAAAGAATTTGGTCATTCTTTGTTACATAGAAATAAGCAAGCTGAAATTAGAAGAACCGAGTTTGCAAATCGTATTTTTCCACATATTCAAAATGTGTTAAAGAGTGAAGCAGCGATTAAACAAGAAGTATCTATGCAAAATAAGAGATTGGAAGGTACGCTCAAAATCGGGGCATTTACGAGTGCAGCGGCACAAATACTACCGTCTATGTTGTTGCAGCTTAAAAAGAGTTACTCAGGTGTTAAAGTTTTATTATTTGAAGGTACATATGGAGAAGTAATGGAATGGATTGATAATGGTACAGTGGATATAGGGTTTGTATTGGAATCAAATGTAAATAAACAAATGAAATCAATACTCGTTAGTAAAGATGAGATTGTATTAGGACTACCCAAAAATCATCTGTTAGTGAATCAAAAAATAATTGATATTCAACAAATTGATGGGATGGACTTTATTATGCCGAAGGGACCGTATCAGCCATTAGTGATAAAAAATTTATCCGATTACCAAGTATGCCCAAATATCATATTAGAAGTGTTGAATTGTGAAACGATTGTTAATATGGTTTCACAAAATATTGGGATTACGATGGGGCCAGAGTTATTTTTTAAATCACATAAGAATATTGAAATGAAAAAATTAAAGCAGAAACAATATCGGCACATTCATTTAGCATGTAAAGAAAAGTCACCTATAATAGATGCTTTTTTTACATGTAATCAACTGTCGATTCATTCCTAGGATTGTATAAGAAGATAAAAAATGCGCAGAAGAAGAATATATGGAAAAAAACAGTAATAAAGAAATGCATCAGCAAAAATTTACATGTAATCATTTATAACAAGAATTACCAATGTGCCATGGAAGTGGTGCACCTTTTTACTATTATTCTATTCCTGAAAGAGAAAGGCAAAAATGTTTTGAATTAAATGCTGATCTTTGCATTATGGACGGGGAGCATTACTTTATTTGATGCTGTATTGAAATATCAGTGTTAAATAGTAATGAAACATTCATGTGGGATGTTTGGGTGTCTTTAAGTAAAGCAAATTTTGATAGAACAATGGAACTATGGGAAACTGAAGGGAGAGAGGGAGAAGAGCCTTATTTCGGTTGGCTTTCTACGTCGATTCCTGGTTATCCAGAAACATTAAATTTGAGGACCAATGTGTGAACTGCCCCCCAATTGTTAGACACAGTCTAACAATTGGAGGGCAGTTTTTTATGTCTAAATTTTCTTCAAAAGAAAAAATACGAGCAGTGAGACGGTATTTAAGTGGCAATGAAGGTGGAAAAACAATTGCTAAATCTATAGGGGTTCACCCCAGTATACTTCACCAGTGGATTAAACAATATGAATTTTCGGGTAAAAATGCTTTTRAAAAACGCTATACATCTTACTCTGTGCCGTTTAAACTGAATGTACTCAATTATATGAATGAAAAAGGGACATCTATCAGGGAAACAGCGGCGATTTTCAATATTCCATCTTATGAAACACTTCGGAAATGGAAAGTGGCTTATGAAGCAGGAGGATGGGATGCCCTACAATCAAAGAAAAAGGGGCGTCCATCCATGAAAAATAAAAAACTTAACACGACTAAAGATCACGGAATAGTTGAAGGTTCAATAGAGGCACTACAAGCGGAAAATGAGCGTTTACGTATGGAAAATGCGTATTTAAAAAAGTTAAATGCCTTAGTTCAAAACAAGGAGAAATCACGAAACAAGACAAAGCCCAAGTAGTCTATGAACTAAGGCATGAATTTTCAGTGAAGGTGCTACTTCAGCTCGCAGGTATTCCGCGCAGTACGTATTATTATTGGGTTAAAAGATTCGATCTTCCTGATTCAGATGTAGAACTAAAAGGATTGATTCGAACCATTTATGACGAACATGAGGGGCTTTATGGTTATCGTCGTATTCGTGATGAACTGACGAACCGCGGACACAAAGTAAATCATAAAAAAGTGTATCGAATTATGAAAGAATTAGGCTTGAAGTGTCTCGTTCGTATGAAAAAATATCGTTCTTATAAAGGGAAAGTTGGAAA
>NZ_JBFTMC010000128.1:0-22237 GCF_056396765.1 Bacillus sp. 05T22 | reverse complement strand
AACTACATCAGACGCTGAATGAACCGCGTCCGCTAAAAGCGCCTTACTATTCCCAATATAACCAATTACTGCTTTTACAATCGCTAAGACAATATTACCAACGATTCCAACAATGGCACCAAACTCGGCCTGTTTAAAACGTTCATCTTTTTCCATAACTGAAATCCCTTCTTTTCTCAAACTACCTTTTTTATTGTTACAAAAAATAAAGGAAGTGTCACTGTCCCTAACACCCCGATTGGTTCCACTAACCTTTCGCAAAAACCGCTAAAGGAAGTGTCACTTTAGTGTATCCGCAAACGAAAAAAGAGATGCCTCTAATGTAAAGAGGCATCATCTTTTTATATGTTCTGTTCTAACCTTTATACTTGTGGTTCAGATACTTCAGTTTCTACTTTTTTCTTGCCTTTTCCTTTTTTCAATCGGCGATTTTCAAGCATTAGCCAGATTTGAGAAGCTACGAAAACAGAAGAGTACGTACCTACAACTAGTCCAATCATTAATGCAAGTGAGAAGTTTCGCAGTGATTCACTACCGAAGATCAGCAGTGCAATAACAGGAAGAAGTACCGTTAAAACTGTATTAATGGAACGACCAATTGTTTGACGAATACTTGAGTTTACGATTTCTTCTAAATCTTTCACGTCGCGAATTCGTTTTTTCTGTTTGTATAACTCACGGTTTCGGTCAAATGTAACAATCGAGTCATTGATGGAATAACCAATGATTGTTAATACCGCAGCGATAAACGTTAAATCTACTTCCAACCTAAAGATACTGAACACAGTAATCATAACAAAAGCATCATGTAACAATGCAATTACAGCAGATACCGCATATGTGAAACGGAAACGAATACTCACATATAAAATGATAACCGCTGAGGCAATTATAACTGCAATAAATGCGCTTCGCGCGATTTCTTTCCCGATTGTTGGAGAAACCGTACTTATATTCGGCTCTGTACCATATTTATCGTGGAAGAATGTTTTTGCTTTTGCAATTTCATCTTTCGATAAAACACCAATTGTACGAACAGCAAATCCTTTATTGTCATCGCCTGTTGGTACAATATCTTCTTTTTTCACATCAATCTTCAGTTCATGCAAGTCTTTTTGTACTTGAGACACACTAATCACTTGTTTTGATTGCAAGTCCATACGTGTACCACTTGCAAAGTCAATACCAAGGTTCATTTTGAAAATTGGTAGTATAATTGCTCCAGCAATCACAACGACAATTGAGAATAAGAAGAATTTGTGACCAATATTTACAAAGTTAATGCGATCAAATTTCGTTGGTGCATGTTCTACCCCTTTTGACAACGGAATAATTTCTTTCTGTTTCACACCAAAATAAGAGACTTTCTTATCGAAGTAACGGCTTTTCACAAGCAATCCAAGTAGGAAACGAGTACCGAATACGTTCGTAATGAAACCAACTAAAATACTTACAATTAAACTTGTTGCGAACCCTTGTACAGAGCTTGTACCACATACAAATAATACACCAGCTGCAGCAAGTGTTGTAATGTTCGCATCTAAAATTGTTGCTAACGAACGATGGTTACCAGCACGATATGCTGACATCATTGACTTACCAATTCGTAATTCTTCCTTCAGTCGTTCGTATGTAATGATATTCGCGTCAACCGCTATACCAACCCCGAGCACCAATGCCGCAATGCCTGGTAAGGTAAGAACTGCATGCATCCAGTTAAAGACGAGCAATGTAACGAAAATGTATAAACCTAACATAATGACCGCTACAAGCCCTGGTAAACGATAGAATACAAGCATGAATAAGAAGATAAGAGCAATCCCGATTGCACTAGCAAAAATCGTTTCTTGCAATGCTTGTTGACCAAATTTTGCTCCAACAGATGTTGAATACATTTCTTTTAAATCAACAGGAAGTGCACCCGCATTTAATAAAGATGAAAGTTGTTTTGCACTTTCAACTGTAAAGTTTCCACCTACGATTGAAACTTCAGCTTGATTAAACACTTGGCTTACTGTTGCTGCTGATAAGAATTTCGGATTTGGTTTTGCAGCTTCTGCTTTATACGAATCTTTACCTTCTTCAAAATCAAGCCAAATCACCATTAAGTTTGTTGGTGGAGGCATTTTAGATATTTTTTCAGTCACTTCGCGGAATTTATCAGCGCTTTTCAATGTAAGCCCTACACTTGGTCGACCTTGTTCATCAAACGTTTGCTTCGCTCCGCCGCCCTTTAAATCCGTTCCGTCCATGAGAAGGTTATCATTCACATCACGGAATGTTAATTTTGCTTGTGTAGATAAAATTTCACGTGCTTTTTGCTGATCTTTCACGCCAGCAAGCTGAACACGAATTCGATCTTTTCCTTCGATTTGAATGTTCGGTTCACTTACACCAAGAACATTGACACGATTATTAAGGGCACCCACTGTACTTACAAGTGCATCATGATCGATTTTATCTCCCTTTTTCGCTGGCTTTACTTCATACAAGATTTCAAAGCCACCACGAAGGTCTAGTCCAAGACTAATTCCTTTTGTTATGTTTTTTCCTGTCGCGCCAATAATTCCACCGATTAATAAAACGATGAGAAAAAAGGCGACGATTCTAGTACCGCGCTTTGCCATATGTACCTTCTTTCTGCTACTAAAACCATAAACAAATCATATCATTCATTTACGCTAGACAATTTCCTGTAACAACCATTTCTGTTTATTCACAGGCATCCCTTTACACTTCTGCATTTGTCTACTTAGTAGGCTTCCTTTCTGTGAATTTTCAACTTTCATACTAGCCATATAGGCAAAACCTCAGTTCTACATTTTAGACGCTGGGCTGCAACCTATATCTTACTACAAATTTTTATGACTTCTGCTTCCTACCTCCTTTACTTAAAATCTCTGACATATACATTCCTATTTATCAATACCTATCATTATACTGCAAAAGGAAGAACAAACCAATTACAGTCGGTTATTTATTTTCATATTTTTCAAATGACCAAAGTGGCGCTTGATACGCTTCTACTGTTAAATATGTCATGTACTCATTTGCTGTTAATGTTAGCACATCATTCACAAGCCCATACAATCTAACTTCACTATCTACTTTTTTCCACTTTTTACTTTTTAAACATTTCCAAATATCATTAACAGTTACTCGATCATAGCCAAACATTTGGAATTCTTCTACTTTGCTCTCTAAAACGACTTGTAACTGTCCGCGGTAAGCTTCTACCAAATCTTCTTTTTCAATCATACCATCACATCTCCTTTTGATTTCAGCACGAAAAGTCGCTTTTCATCCCGCTCTAATGGACAGCAATAACTGTCTTTAAGGGTTTCATCGCTCTGCTCTTTCCCATGAAAGTCTTACTTTATAAGCGCATCCTCTTAAATGCTTGTCATTCTTGTCTCATACGTGCATATAAATTATTGTAAATCATTCCATTGATTTTGAGAAGGTAGGAGAAGATCATGACGAGACAAAGCTTTTTACGAGGTGCATTTATTTTAATGCTAGCTGGTTTTATTACAAAAATTCTCGGGTTCATAAACCGAATTGTAATGGCGCGTATTTTAGGAGAAGAAGGCGTCGGTCTTTACATGATGGCTGTCCCCACCTTTATTTTAGCAATTACATTAACACAAATCGGACTTCCTGTTGCCATTGCAAAATTCGTTGCAGAGGCGGAAGCAGTAAATGACAAACAAAAAGTAAAGAGAATATTAACAGTATCATTAGCTGTTACATCCGTTATTAGTATTATCTTAACAATCGGCATCATGCTTCTAACGCCCATCTTAGCTGAAACTTTATTAACGGATAAAAGAACGTACTATCCACTAATGGCAATTTTACCTGTCGTTCCTGTTATTGCGGTTTCCTCTGTTTTGCGCGGCTATTTCCAAGGAAAACAAAATATGAAACCAAGCGCATATGCACAAGTGTTAGAACAGGTTGTCCGTATTACCATTATTGCCGTATGTATTCGGTTATTTTTACCTTACGGTGTTGAATACGCCGCTGCAGGTGCAATGTTATCAGCTGTTCTTGGGGAAGTTGCTTCTTTATTATTCTTACTCACTTTATTTCAGCGTGAAAAACATCTTTCTATACGAACTGGTTTTCTAAACACTGTCAAAGAAAGTAAACATACTTTTCATTCACTTATGGAAATTGCACTTCCAACTACAGGAAGTCGCTTAATTGGATCGGTCTCTTATTTTTTCGAACCAATTATCGTTATGCAAAGCTTAGCGCTAGCTGGTGTTGCGGCTTCAGTTGCTACACAGCAATACGGCATATTAAACGGCTATGCATTTCCTCTCTTATCATTGCCAGCCTTTATTACATATGCGCTTTCTACAGCACTCGTACCATCCATTAGTGAAGCAATGGCAAAAAAACAACATCGATTAGTAGAACACCGTCTGCAACAAGCGCTCCGTATTTCTTTAATTACTGGAGGGTGGTCAGTCGTTATTCTTTATGTATTTGCTTCACCTGTTTTAACTCTCATGTACGGTTCAGATAGCGCAACTGCATTCATTCAATTACTTGCACCATGCTTTTTATTTCACTATTTTCAAAGCCCCCTTACATCTGTTTTGCAAGCTTTAAACTTAGCACGCGCCGCGATGATGAACACGTTTATCGGAGCCATTGTAAAACTGCTCGTTATTTTCTTACTCGCTTCACGTCCAGAATTTCAAATGATGGGGGTCGCACTTGCAATTGCCGCTAACATTGTGACGGTAACATTCCTTCACTACGCTACCGTCTTAAAGAAAATTACATTTACAATTCACATGAGAGATTATATTTTCGGGGGAATTACGATTGCCATTGCAGGAGCTTTCGGATTCTATCTTCATAAATATATTGTTTTTTCACATTCACTTGGCATACAAACATTATGGGAAATTACACTAACCACTATCCTTTATATTCTGCTTCTTCTTATTTTCAAACTGATTCGTAAAGAAGAATTACGACGTATTCCTATTGTTCGTAAACTTTTGATTTCAAAATAAAGTGAAACTTTACTCAGTAGAGGGTTCTCCATCCCCACTATCCGCAAATAGCTGGGTAAATAGGCTTGCCTCTAGTCTGGCAAGCCTTTACTTCTCTTTCACATCGACAAAAAACTGTCCATTTTGAAAACTACAATACAAAATTTTTTTCACATCGTTATGCCCTAAGTTTTTTAATTTCTCTACTAGCCAGCCATCCGAATGCTCAATCATCTGTAAATGTTTATATTGAATTTCCCCATCAATAATTAAAGGAAGCGAAAACAGCGGTGTATCATTTTTACTCTTCTTACTTTTTTGTTTTTGAAAGACAGACAATTTTCCAGATGGCTCTAAAATAGCATACTCTACATCTCTTATATCTCCAACTCCCAGCTCACGTAATTGCATCATTAAGTCGTCTATATTATAGCGTTGCTTCCGCATCTGTTTCTCATCAATTTTTCCTGCATTCACAATAATAGCTGGCTCACCTTCTATTAAATGACGAATACGCTGGTTTTTTAAAGAAACAATCGATAAAGTTATTTGCACAGCCATGAGCAATACCATAGGAACAAGTTGATGCCAAAGAGACTTATCTGTATTTTCAATTGCGACCACAGCCATCTCACCAAGCATAATAAAAACCACTAAATCTAATACACTAAGTTCTCCAATTTCGCGTTTTCCCATAAGGCGAAAGATAATTAAAATCACAACATATAAAAGCATCGTCCGTCCAATTATCGATAGCCATTCCATTACTTTTTTCTCCTTTTTTAAACATTTTCTACTCATAGGTTTCCCTATAAAAAAGAAACTAGTCTAACTTATCAAAAATGAAAATATGCTTGTATTAAAAAGGGGGAATGCATAATGGATGGAACGAAAAAATTATCTACAGCAATCGGATTTGGGATTATCACTTTATTAATACTGGCCTCTATTACAAGTATGTTGATTGCTCTTTTATTAAAGTTTACAGATATAAGTGAAGGAACATTGGCTATAACCATTTTTATACTCGCTTTTCTTTCCATGCTCATATCCGGGTTTATCGCTGGCAAAAAAGCGCAAGGAAAAGGATGGTTCGTCGGATTCACAACCGGACTTATCTTTGCTATTCTTGTTTTTCTCGTTAACTACTTAGGTTTCTCTCACGCTTTATCTAATTCACAGCTTCTCTATCAACTTGGTTTAATGGGGGCAAGTACACTCGGAGGCATATTTGGCGTTAACATGTCAAAACGTACAGATTGAAAAAGCCCTGCATTCGCAGGGCTTTTTACTATTACTTCTTCACAACTTCACGAATCGCATTGCGATCGAATGTTAAGTGTGCACCACCAGATTTAACAACAATTGTAGTCTCATCTACTGATTCAATTGTGCCGTGTAAGCCACCGATTGTTACGATAGGATCACCTTTTTGGATTTCGCTTTGCATTTGAGCTACTGCCTTTTGACGCTTTTGCTGCGGGCGAATTAATAAGAAATAGAAAATCGCAAACATCGCAACGATCATGACAATATTCATCATACCTGGATTCATTTTTTGTTCCTCCTTTAATTATTATGTATTAGAAGTTTTTAGCATTCGGTTTATTAAAGCCATATTGTTCAAAGAACTCTTCACGGAAATCGCCAAGACGGTCTTCACGAATGGCTTGTCTCACCTGCTCCATTAAGTTTAACAGAAAATGAAGGTTGTGATAAGACGTTAAACGAATTCCAAACGTTTCATCACATTTCATTAAGTGACGAATGTACGCACGAGAATAATTTTTACATGTGTAGCAATCACAATTTGGATCAAGTGGGCCAAAGTCTCTTGCAAACTTCGCATTTTTCACAACAAGACGTCCTTGACTTGTCATACATGTACCGTTTCGAGCAATACGAGTTGGAAGTACGCAGTCAAACATATCAATACCACGAATTGCACCATCAATTAATGAGTCAGGAGAACCTACCCCCATTAAATAACGTGGTTTATTGTCTGGAAGAAGCGGTGTTGTAAATTCCAGTACGCGGTTCATAATATCCTTTGGTTCCCCAACTGATAATCCACCTACTGCATAACCAGGGAAGTCCATTGAAACAAGGTCTTTCGCACTTTGGCGACGAAGTTCTTCAAACTCTCCGCCCTGTACAATCCCAAATAACCCTTGATCTTGTGGACGTTCGTGAGCTTTTAAACAACGCTCTGCCCAGCGGCTCGTACGTTCTACAGATTTTTTCATATATTCAAAAGTAGCAGGAAACGGTGGGCATTCATCAAATGCCATCATAATATCTGAACCTAATGCATTCTGAATCTCCATCGCTTTTTCTGGTGATAAGAATAACTTGTCTCCATTTAAGTGATTACGGAAGTGAACCCCCTCTTCTTCAATACGACGGAAATCACTTAAACTAAACACTTGGAAACCACCGGAATCTGTTAAGATTGCACGGTCCCAGTTCATAAATTTATGTAAACCACCTGCTTCACGTATAATTTCATGACCTGGACGAAGCCATAAATGATACGTATTACTTAAAATAATGCCAGAATCCATCGCCTTTAACTCTTCTGGTGACATTGTTTTAACTGTTGCAAGTGTACCAACTGGCATAAATGTTGGTGTATCAAATGAGCCGTGCGGTGTATGAACGCGACCTAAACGGGCACCCGTTTGTTTACATGTTTTAATAAATTCATAACGAATTGCTGTCATAGATTTACTCCTTTTTATTTACTTCTTTCTTTAGCATGAGATGCAACGAACATCGCATCACCGAAGCTAAAGAAACGGTATTTTTCTTTTACTGCTTCATTATAAGCATGAAGGACATTTTCTCTACTTGCAAATGCACTTACAAGCATAATTAATGTTGATTTTGGCAAATGGAAGTTTGTAATTAAACCGTCAATTGCTTTAAATTCATATCCTGGATACATAAAAATATCCGTCCATCCCGATGCCGCACAAAGCTTACCATCGTGATCTGTAGCAATCGTTTCTAGTGTACGTGTTGACGTTGTACCAACAGTAATAATACGACCGCCGTTCTCTTTCACACGATTTAACAAATCTGCCGTTTCTTCTGACATATGATAATACTCAGCATGCATATGGTGTTCTTCAATTGTATCCGCAGACACTGGTCTAAATGTACCAAGGCCAACATGAAGCGTAATGAATGCTAAATGAACGCCTTTTTTCTTCAATTTCTCTAATAATTCTTCTGTAAAATGAAGCCCAGCTGTCGGCGCTGCTGCAGAACCAATTTCCTTCGCATATACCGTTTGATAACGATCACGGTCTTCCAGTGTCTCTTTAATATATGGAGGAAGCGGCATTTCTCCAAGTTCATCTAAAATTTCATAAAAGATACCGTCATATGAAAACTCAAGCTGGCGGCCACCTTGATCWGCTGTTCCAATGCAAGTTGCTTTTAACTTTCCTTCACCAAAAGAAATGATAGTTCCTTCTTTTACACKTTTAGCTGGCTTTACAAGCGTTTCCCATTTATCTCCATCTTCTTGCTTTAAAAGAAGCACTTCAATATGTGCGCCTGTATCTTCTTTCACACCATGCAAACGAGCAGGCATAACTTTCGTTTCATTTAAAACTAAACAATCACCCTCATGTAAATAAGAAAGAATGTCAGTAAAATGCTTATGCTCTATATCACCTGTTTCACGGTCTAACACCATTAATCTTGATGTTTCGCGCTGTTCAAGCGGCGTTTGAGCAATGAGTTCTTCTGGTAAATGAAAATCAAACAGATTAATATCCATAACTATATCCACCTATTTCTATTTAAATCGATTTATTATAAACATAATAAAAGATAATACAATACTTAACACAATACATGTAATGATCGGAAAATAAAAGGTAACGTTTCCTTTTTTCACAAAAATATCGCCTGGAAGCCTTCCGATGAACTTCCAAGCTACTCCAACGACAATGAGAAGAATACCAGCTGTAATAAGCAGCTTTGGCATATCCGTCATACCCCTGGCATCTCCATTCCGAAATGTTCATAAGCGAGTGGCGTTACAATTCGTCCTCTTGGCGTTCGTTGTAAAAACCCAATTTGTAGTAAATATGGTTCATACACATCTTCAATCGTCGTAGACTCTTCCCCAATTGTCGCTGAGACCGTTTCTAATCCAACTGGACCACCACGGAACTTTTCAATAATACCAAGCAATAATTTATGATCGATATGATCAAGCCCTAGTTTATCGACTTGCAATAGTTCTAATGCCATTTGTGTAATTTCCATCGCAATCGTTCCATCGCTTCGAACTTGTGCAAAGTCACGAACACGTCTTAGTAACCGGTTTGCGATACGCGGCGTACCTCGTGCACGCCTTGCAATTTCTAAAGCAGCTAATGAGTCAATTTCAACTTCAAACACTTCTGCTGTACGCTCTACAATAGCTGATAGTTGATCTACTGTATAATACTCTAACCGTGATAACACACCAAAGCGGTCACGAAGCGGTGCTGATAATGCACCAGCGCGCGTTGTTGCGCCAACCAGCGTAAACGGCGGTAAATCAAGCCTTACTGAGCGTGCTGATGGGCCTTTCCCAATCACAATATCAAGACAAAAGTCCTCCATTGCTGGGTATAGTACCTCTTCAATTGACCTATGCAAACGATGAATTTCATCAATAAATAATACATCACCAGGTTGAAGCGCCGTTAATACTGCCGCTAAATCTCCTGGGCGTTCAATTGCTGGACCTGACGTCGTTCGAATATTAACGCCCATTTCATTGGCAATAATATTCGCAAGCGTCGTTTTCCCAAGTCCTGGCGGCCCGTATAATAGTACGTGATCCAATGTTTCCTCACGCATTTTCGCTGCTTCAATAAACACTTCTAAATTATGTTTCGCCTTATCTTGGCCAATATATTGACGGAGCGTCTGTGGCCGTAACGAATATTCTAAGTCCGCATCTTCATATGCCGATTCTCCTGAGAGAAGACGTTCGTCCATTCTACTCACCTCTTACCATTTAGTAAAAGACTAAGTGCCTTTTTAATATACTGATCCGTCGTAAGTGATTCTTTTAATAACTCCGGTACAACACGAGAAACTTCTCGTTCTGCATAGCCAAGTGCACGAAGTGCCTCAAGCGCTTCATCAAGCTCAGCTGATGAACCCTTCTTCTCGTCGAAACGTTCTACATCTGAGAATAAATCAACAAACGCATCTGGTACAACATCAGCTAATTTTCCTTTTAAGTCTAAAATCATTTGACGTGCAGTTTTCTTTCCAACTCCCGGGAATTTCACTAAGAACTTTTCATCCTCATGTTCAATTGCTTGCACGACCTGCCCCGTTTGACCAGAAGCTAAAATAGCAAGTGCACCTTTTGGTCCGATTCCTGATACACCTAAAAGTTTTGTAAATAACAAACGCTCTTCACGTGTCTTAAATCCATAGAGCGCCATAATATCTTCTCTCACATAATGATATGTATATACACGAATTTCTTGCTTACTTCTTTGAAATACATATGGATTTGGCGTAAAAATTTGATAGCCGATTCCATTATGATCAAGAACGACATATTCTGGCCCTACATATTCCACATAGCCTGTAACATATTCAAACAAAATACGATCTCTCCCTCTCAAATCATGTATTCCATTTTAACATATTTAATGATAGAAAAGCGAGACCACCCCAACAAACGTTCTCTATTTAGCTTTTTCATTTTTTTCATATTGACAGAACAACATAAAGCAAATTAATATTACAAAGACGATAATGATTATCAATACTAATTAAAGGGGTTACATAAAGGTGAAACGCAATCTATCTATTCTATTTACTCTCATTCTTGTTGTTTTTACCATTGTTGGTTGCTCTTCTAAACAAGAAGAAGCACAGCCAAAAGAACAACCGAAAACAAAAGTTGTAAAACATGCAAAAGGTGAAGTTAAAATTCCGACAAACCCAAAAAGAATTGTCGACTTATCTGGATCATCTGAAGAACTATTACTTCTTGGTCATAAACCTGTTGGTACAGCTAACACGTATAAAGATAAAATCCAAGATCATTTGCAAGAAAAGCTAAAAGATGTAAAAGCAGTTGGTTGGTACTGGGCACCTAAAGTTGATTTAGAAGCGGTTACTGCTTTAAAACCAGACTTAATTATTTTAAACAACCGTCAATTGAAAATTTATGATCAATTAGCAAAAGTTGGCTGTAACACCGCAAAACTTCCGTGTATATGGCAGCTTCGGATATGGTGATATTCTCTTTAATGATTTAAAACTTCCTGCAACGAAAGGAACAGATTTAAAACAGACGATGGCACAAGTATCATTAGAAGGCCTTGTTGCATTCCAGCCTGATCAAATGTTTATCGTAAACTTTGGTGGCGAAGCAGATAAAGTGTTCGATGACTACAAAAATAGTGCTGTTTGGAAAGATAACAAAGCTGTAAAAAATAATCATGTTTACGAAGTAAGCAATGAAGTCTTTAACACAAAAGCATTCAACCCTATTGGCAAAGATATGCTAATTGATGAAATTGCAAAACAAATTTTAGATAAAAACAAATAAGAAAACCAGCAGCCCACATCAGCTGCTGGTTTTCTTATTTTGCACTGCATACTGCTTCATTTTCTCAATCGTCTTCACAAAACGCTCTTTTGACTTAATACGAATACCACGTTTTAGCTTTGCACGATCATAACTTTCTAGCTTTTTCATATCAATTTGGAAGAATGAATGAATCGCATTATCACTTTTTGGTACACCGTTAAAAATTTGCAGTATCCCCTCATTGGAAACACCAAAATACCCACTCGTTTTAAGTAGTGGTGAAATATCATCCACCTTTTTTTGCAGTACAATTTGCGTATCATCACGATCGACAAGCTGCCATTCTTTATACTGCTGAAGAAACTGTTCTAAATTTGCTACTTTTTCAGTGAAAATTTCCTCACTTACCTCTCCATCTACATACATACGCTCTAATAGAATCGTAACTTGAGGTTCTTTTTGCGTAACCTCTAATGCAGAAGCCGCAGCTATCACACTCGATTCATGATATAAACAAAACATAGCGATTACAACTTGAACTGCAACCATCATGAATTTCATTTCCGCTCACCTCTTCTAAGCAAAATAAAACTTCCATTTGTAGTTTTTCCGGAAATAGAAGTTTTATCCATAGTAACAGCGGTGGTTATAATGAAAATAAAAAATGCAGGTAAGGTGTAATCCCTACCTGCATGAGTCATTTACTTTTATATAATAAGAAAGACGCCTGCACATAGCAGGCGTCTTGATGCGTTTACGGCGAGAGACCAGGCGGCCACATCCGCGTGTTTAGCACTTAAGCATATCTCTCGTCTTACGTAAATTAGCTCATCGCTTTGCTAATATAACATTAATGTAAAAAGAACGCAAGCTAAACATAGAAAAATTTCATTAACTTTTTACAACAGTATTTATTCCTATAACCATTAAAGTAAAATATAAATTGATTATTGCAACATATATGTTACAATAGATGTAGATACAATGAAAAATCTGGCAAACAGGAGTGAGTATATTGAAAAGAATAAACGATGAACGTTTAATCCTTCAAAATTTAAAGAACGTTCGAATTGCCTTTCTCTTTCAATCAATTGGTATAATAGGCATCTTAGGATATATTGGCTTCAATGAAGGTATAGATCAAATTACAAAATCTCCACTATGGTTATTATTCATACTAACAAGTATACTTCTAGCCTATTTACAAATGGGAATCTCTATTGATGCAGAAGAAAATGAAAAAGAAATGAAACTAACGCCTTATTACAAACTTGTTTTACGCTCTGCTATCGTAGGGATCATTTTTGCTATTATTTATGTTATTTTCAGCCCTGAAAGACCGCGATGGGAAGGCATTCTTATGGGAAGTATTCTCTTCTTATGCTTTTTAGCTTCTTATTCTGTTGGTTACTTTATTAAGAAAAAACGTATGCAGGATATTGATGAGTGACCTCCTGCACCGCCTTTTTGATACTTAAAAAATCAAAAAGGGAAAGGCATAAACCTTTCCCTTTTTTGTTATCGCACTGTACCAGTTAGACCAGCACGAATGTCTCGGAACATATTTGTTACATCACGATTTAAATCGTTTGTAACTGTTCCGCTGCGCAGACGCGTATTCATCGCATCCACACGTTCAAACATGTCATTTTTTACTGTTACATATACATTTCGGTTTTTCACGTCATTCGCAACTGCTTGACGGATTTCATTTGCCATTGCCGTTTCATCTGTCACTGGATTGCGTGGTTTCACTGCAATAGCTACATCATTTCCACGCACAACTGTAGAAACACGATCCACATTATTCATACCCTTAACACGATTTGTAATTTTTTCTGCTGTCTTACCATCATTGTTAATGTATGAATTATTCATTGTAACGTTACGAGTTGGATATGGATTTGCCATTTGACCGTGGTAATTTACATCACGGTAATAGTTATATCCAACATCATTACGACGATCATATACATTATCCGTAACTCTATTTCCATTTCGATATGTTACATAATCTGTATATCGATCAGTACGTGCTACATTATTTTTGTATGGTTGTGTATCATAATAAGATGTACGTTCATAATTGTAGTTCGCATTGCGCCCATCCATCGCACTTTTATTCTTAGGTGTACCACATGCAGCTAATGCACTGGTAACTAACAAAGAAGCGGCAATAATTTTAATTTTTTTACTCAATATAAAAACCCCCCTTGTTAGGTTGAACTTCTCTCTCGAAAAGCTCCTTCTTATAGTGAGTAACAAAGGAGATTTTTACACTTGTTAATATTTCACTAGGAATTTTCTAACACGACCTCTTTATTGTTAACACAACTCTCTCTACTCCTCATCTTCTGCAAGTGGTTCTCCAAAAATCTCTGGTGGATCTTGCTGATAATTCATCGCACCTGGCTGCGGTGCATATGCGACTTGAGCTGTTGGATAATATGGAGAATTAGGATAATATGGCCCACCTGGCTGTGGACTATATAAATTTCTTTCCTCACCACATCCACAATCTTCTTCTGCTGGCATCATTTGCGGAACATTATTACCAGCTTGCGGTTGGTATGGCATTGAAGTATGTTGCACTGGCATTTGGTGCGGCATCATTTGCATACCTTGTGTATATGGCATTTGATAATATGGATACTGTTGTGGCATCATTTGCGATTGATATGGCATCGGTATTTGCTGCGGCATCATTTGCGGTGGTTGATTATTATCCATCATCGGCATCATTTGCGGCATTTGGTTATTATCCATCATYGGCATCATTTGCGGCATTTGRTTAYTATCCATCATCGGCATCATTTGCGGCATTTGGTTATTATCCATCATTGGCATGATATTCGGCATTTGGTTATTGTCCATCATTGGCATGATATTCGGCATTTGGTTATTATCCATCATTGGCATGATATTCGGTGGTGTTACTTGTGGAATAATAAGACTTTCTTTTGTCACATCCGGTGCAACTATATTACCCACATTTTCTTTTTGCACTTGTGGCGAAACAACATTACTGACGTTTTCTTTTTGCGTTTGCGGCGCAACTATATTACCTACATGTTCCTTTTTCGTTTGCGGCGCAACTATATTACCTACATGTTCCTTTTTCATTTGCGGCACCACTATATTACTTACATTTTCTTTTTTCGTTTGTGGTGACACTATATTACTTACATTTTCTTTTTGCGTTTGTGGTGACACTATATTGTTCGGTTTCATCTTATTAATAATTTGCGGGGCAATTAACTCGCTTCCTTTTTTTATTACATCTGAAATTTTATAGTCTTTTGCAGGCTTAATGGGTGGTTGTGGCGGCTGTGGTAATATATTTACTGAAAACTTTGTGCTTTCTTTTTCCACAGGTTTCTCCACCTTTTCTACAACTGGTGGCTTTTCAATTACAGCTGGTTTTTCAACGGCAGGCGGCTTTTGAATAGGTATTTCTTTCTGAATCGGTTTTTCTTTTTGGATTGGTACTTCTTTCTGAATCGGCTTTTCTTTTTGAATGGGCATTTCTTTTTGCGTTTGCTGCATAGCCGGTTGCTGCGTAATCGGCACAGATTGATATGGTGCTTCTTCTTCATCTTCTATTCCAAGCGGCGTAGGTGTCGCTGCAAATTCTTTTTGTTGTACCTCTTTTACATATTCTTTTGGAGGAGCTGAACCAGCACCCATATTTTTTTTCACATGCACACTGCTAGATGGCACTTTTATTTTCATACCTGGCATAATCAGATCGGGATTAGTAAGCTGCGTATTCGCCTTTTTTAACGTTTCAAAATCTACTCCGTACTTTTTCGCAATTTTCCAAAGGGTATCCCCTTTTTGCACGATATGAATTTTCAAATTTTCCCCCTCCTGTATTACTTATCTATAAGCCAAAATAATGTAAAGTGAAACTGTCCTCTATGATTTAACACTCTTGCTCTTACCATTTAGTCATACACAATATTGCACGAATATGAAAAAATACAATGATTCCCTCAACACAATGTATGACTGCAATTAGCTAATTATGTTTAATAAAAAAGCGACGGAAATCCGTCGCTTTTACACACGCTCTAACATACGATTTAAGGCAAGGACTGCTTCTTTTGTCACCTGCTTCTCTACTTGAATAACATTGATTTCCTCTCCACGCTCTATCGTTTCTAACACCCACAATAAATGTGGTAAATCAATACGATTCATCGTTAAACAAGGACACATAAAAGGGTTTAATGAAATGATTTCTTTATCAGGGTGCTGATGAAGAATTCGATTGACTAAATTCATCTCTGTACCAATCGCCCATTTACTTCCAGATGGCGCTTGTTCAATCATGTCGATAATATATTTTGTTGATCCTGCATAGTCAGAAGCTGCTACCACTTCATAACAGCATTCTGGATGCACAATAATATTCATATCGGGATGATTTTTTCGCACACTTTCAATATTTTTCACAGTGAAATTTTGATGAACCGAACAATGACCTTTCCATAAAATCACCTTCACATCTTCTATATTCCCATCATATTCTAATGAATCTGTATGCGGATCCCAAACCGCCATTTTATCTAATGAAATACCTAGGTCATACGCTGTATTTCTTCCTAAATGTTGATCTGGTAAAAAAACAAGACGCTCTTTTTGCGTAAATGCCCAAGATACCATTTTTTTTGCATTTGAAGATGTTACTGTCGCCCCGCCATTTCGTCCACAAAATGCCTTAATAGCTGCCGTAGAATTGACATATGTTAATGGAATCATCGTATCCCCAAATAACTGCGTAAGTTCGTTCCAAGCTCGTTCTGTTTGTTCGATATCTGCCATATCCGCCATGGAACAGCCAGCACGCATATCTGGTAAAATAACGATCTGTTCATCGGCCGTTAACATATCTGCTGTTTCAGCCATAAAATGCACCCCGCAAAAGACAATATATTTCGCTGCTTTATTGCTAGCCGCTACTTGCGCAAGTTGCAATGAATCTCCCGCAGCATCTGAAAATTGAACAACTTCATCCTTTTGATAATGATGCCCTGGAATAAATAATGCTTCCCCTAATTTTTCTTTAATTTCACGAACACGCTCTTCCATTTCTTGCACTGACATCGTTTGATAACGCTCTGGTAACATCGTTTCAATTAGCTGAACTTTTTCTAAAATACTCATCCGAAATCTCCCCCTCTAACCCTCTCGCTTTAAACTTCAATATTAAAGCTAATATCTAATGCCTTTACAGAATGTGTTAATAATCCGAGTGAAATATAATCTACCCCTGCCCCACCATATTTTGATAAATTTTCAATTGTAATGCCGCCTGATGCTTCTGTCACAATTGCACTTGGAACAATTTTAGAAAACTCACGAACTTCTTCTGGTGTACAGTTATCAAACATAATAATATCCGCTCCTGCGGCAATCGCTTCGCGCACTTGTTCTTCTGTTTCCGTTTCCACTTCAACTTTCACCATATGTCCAAGCTTTTCTTTCACAGATGTAACAGCTTTTGTAATAGAACCTGCAAAAGCAATATGGTTATCTTTAATCATGACACCATCGTATAATCCGAAGCGATGGTTATATCCGCCTCCGCAAACAACCGCATATTTATCAAACATGCGAAGCCCTGGCATCGTTTTTCTCGTATCACAAATACGTGTATGATCACTTTTTTCTAGCGCCAGAACAGCTTTGCGCGTCATCGTTGCTATACCACTCATGCGTTGAATAATATTTAAAATTACACGCTCCGCTGTTAATAAAGATGCAATTGGTCCTTCGACACTTGCTAAAATCTCACCTTTCCCTACGAAATCTCCGTCTTTTTTATGAAGTGTAATTTGAATGCTGTCATCTAATAATCGAAATCCTTGTTCAATTACTGCTGTCCCTACGAATACCCCTGTATCTTTCGCAAGGAACGTTCCCTTTGCCCTTAAATTATCAGGAAAAATAAGCTGAGATGTTACATCTTTTTCTCCAATATCTTCTAGAAAAAAGCTTTCTAATGCTTTTCTTACCTTTAACGCGTTCATACAATCCCTCTTCCCCTCATTACACAAGTTGTAATTTTCTATTAGCAAGAATAATTTTTTTCGTTACTTGATTTCGTCTTGGATAATCACCACGATAATGACCACCTATGCTCTCTTTTCTTTGCAGTGCTGCTTCTGTAATGAGCTGACAAACTGTTAGCATATTCATAATTGTTATATCTTCATTTGTAAAAGCTTCATATTGCATTCGAACACTTTGTACACGATAATGTTCAAACCATTGCTTCGCATATAATAAACTCTTTTCTGTTCGTACAATTCCTACGTACGTCATCATATGTTTTTGTATTTCTTTTTTCGTAGGTAACTGAGGAACTCTTGATATTCCATGTATTTCTTCGCTATTATTTATCTTTTCTTGTACCGGATGAGCTAAAATATGTGTTCCCATTCGTTTTCCAAACACAAGCCCTTCTAACAATGAGTTGCTCGCTAATCGGTTTGCACCATGCACACCGTTACAAGCTACTTCACCTACAGCATATAAATGCGGAATAGATGTTTCTCCATCACAATTCGTTTTAATGCCACCCATATGAAAATGAGCACCAGGAACAACTGGAATTCTATTTTGTTTTACATCTATACCATTCTTTTTGCATAATGCCGATACAGTAGGAAAACGTTCTTCAAAGTTTTGAATAGAAGAAATATCCAAGTATACACTTTCACCTGCAAGAAGCTGTTCATGAATCGCACGTGCCACTACGTCACGCGGTGCAAGATCATGTTGCGGATGTACATCCAGCATAAAACGCTGTCCTTTTTCATTTAACAGAACAGCTCCTTCACCCCGTACCGCTTCTGAAACAAGTCCACAGCAACGGCTGCCTACATATAGCATCGTTGGATGAAATTGTACAAATTCTAAATCAACAAGTTCGCCACCAGCTCTGTATACCATCGCGAGTCCGTCACCTGTAATCGTCTCGTCGTTAGACGTAAATGCATACAACCCTCCAACACCGCCTGTAGCTAATACAATATGTTCAGCATAGTAACGATGTATATTTCTTTCGCTATCACGGGTCAAAACACCCTTACATGTATCATTTTCTATAATTAAATCGAGCACCATTTCTCGCTCCACTACTGTAACGTACGGAGCGACTTCCTGAACCAAATGCTCTAATAAATTTCGTCCTGTTGCATCTCCACCAGCATGTAAAATACGTCGGTTTCGATGCGCACCTTCTTTTCCAAGATGGGGCCCGTTTTCATCTCCATCAAATTCCATCCCATTTGCAATGAGCTTACGAATCTCTTTCGGCCCTTCTTCCACTAAATATCGAACTGCTTCTTCATTGTTATAGCCACAACCGGCCGCTATCGTATCTTCGTAATGATCATTCACATTGTCATATGTAGCTACAGCTGCTGCAATTCCGCCCTGCGCTAAATGTGTATTGTTATCGCGGCCTGTTTTTTTTGTGATAATCATCACATTCTTTTCATGACAAATCTCTTTCGCAACACTAAGTGCTGCAACACCACTTCCAATAATTAAGACATCTGCACTTGGCATGATCATTGCCTCCTAGTTTACACTTTCCAACTGTCTTGACACCTATATTTACATAGTTTTAAAATAATGACAAGAGTTTTTTAGAAAGTAATATTTTCACCAAGGAGTTTAACGAAATTCTCATGCTATATAAATCCATTTTATTTTTTCGACATATCAATCGCTGCTACGAAGAAGAAAAGGGGACTTACACTCATTTTCTCTCTCTGTTTTTACTTGGCATGGGGCAGGAAGAGGATCTGACCGCTTCTATGCGCGGCCGGATGCTCTCTTCCACCTAAAAAGAAAGGGTTTATGTCGGTTTTTTAATTTGAATTTATATACTTTAAAATTAAAAAACGAATGTAACTCTACTATAGAGAGGACTATACATTATGATATATCTTGACTATGCAGCTACAACACCAATGAGCAAAGAAGCTATTGACACATATACGAAAGCAGCACAGCAATACTTCGGTAATGAACAAAGCTTACACGATATCGGAGGAACAGCTTCGTCTTTACTACAAGTTTGCAGGGGAGCACTTGCACAAATGATTAGAGGAAAAGAACAAGGCGTATTTTTCACAAGCGGTGGTTCTGAATCTAATTATCTTGCAATCCAGTCGCTCTTAAATGCAAAAAGCGGCAAGCACATACTTACAACACCAATGGAGCACGCATCGATTCGCAGCTACTTTCAGTCATTAACAAAGCAACGATATACAATCACGGAAATTCCTGTGGATTCATGCGGGCTTATTAACCTTAAGGCTTTAGAAGCAGCAATTACAGACGATACGGTTTTAGCAAGTATTCAGCACGGTAATTCTGAAATTGGAACCGTTCAACCTATCTCAGAAATTGGAGCACTACTAAAAAAACACCATATTTTATTTCATACAGATTGTGTACAAACATTTGGTAAACTCCCAATTGATGTCACAACGATGCAAATTGATAGCCTTTCTGTTTCCGCACATAAAATTTACGGACCAAAGGGTGTCGGAGCTTGCTATATAAACCCACAAGTTCGCTGGGAACCAGTCTTCCCAGGGACATCTCATGAAAAAGGATTTCGCCCTGGTACAGTTAACGCTCCCGGTATCGCTTCGTTTCTGACAGCAGCAGAGCATATATTGGACGATCGTGAAGAAGAACGCGCTCGTTTTGAGCAATTACGATCCTATTTTACAGAACAATTACAAGCAATTCCCCTTGAAATTCAAGTAGAAGGACATTCTACTTCTTGTTTACCTCATATTATTGGGGTTACAATAAAGGGAATAGAAGGTCAGTACACGATGTTAGAATGCAATCGCCATGGCATTGCCATTTCAACAGGAAGCGCATGTCAAGTCGGCAAACAAGAACCTTCAAAAACAATGCTTGCAATTGGAAAAACGTATGAAGAGGCAAAACAGTATGTCCGCTTTTCATTTGGACGTCATACAACGAAAGAACATATTGATACAACCATTCATGCACTATGCACAATTGGAAATCAATTTTATAGAGGTGTTAAATTATAATGAAACAAAATGACCAGAAAAAGATTTTAGGGGAAGAAAGAAGACAGCTCATCTTACAATGGCTCCTTGCTGCTAACGAACCGTTATCCGGGAGTGAATTATCTAGGAAAACAAATGTCAGCAGGCAAGTCATCGTACAAGATATTTCCTTACTAAAAGCGCGAAACGAACCAATTATCGCAACTGCACAAGGATATTTATATTTAAAACCACAAGCAAAGAAAAATACATTTGAACGTGTTATCGTCTGCCAGCATAAACCAGATGAAGTACGCCAAGAATTAACATTGCTAGTCGACCACGGTGTTACAATTAAAGATGTAAAAGTAGAACATCCTGTATACGGCGACTTAACAGCTTCTATTATGGTGAGTAATCGTTTTGATGTTGAACAATATTTGCAAAAAATTGAAGATACAAATGCTTCCTATCTATCTCAATTAACAGATGGCATCCACTTACATACAATTGAAGCAGATTCCACAGAAAAATTAAACGCTGCTTGTGATGCGCTAGATCGCGCTGGATTTCTTGTTTATTAAAATGAGAGCACAGAGAGTTTCATTCTTCTCTGTGCTTTTATTTATGAAATGATATAATATTGAAATCAATTGGTAAAGGAGAGATGATATGGGAATCAAACTCGTTCACTTTAGCATTGGCAAACCAAAACAAATGCAATATGGAGAAAATAAAGAAATGTCAACAGGCATCTGTAAAGAGCTTACAGAAGAAGCCTTTCTATCAAAAGACGGATTTCTTGGAGATGGTGTAGCTGACCTAAGGTTTCACGGCGGACCTGATCGCGCTGTTTGTGTCTATCCGTATGAACATTACGCGCTATGGGAACAAGAATTTCAAACAACACTCCCACCCTCTGCATTTGGCGAAAATATTACCGTAACAAATATGTTAGAACATGATATTTTCATCGGCGATACATATCAATTAGGTGAGGCTGTCATTCAAATTACACAAGGCCGGATACCGTGTAGTACCATCTCAAAAAGAGTTGGCATCCCCGGTATTTTACCGCGCATTGTAGAAACCGGTTATACCGGCTATTTATGCCGTGTTCTTCAAGAAGGCGTTGTTCGCAAAGACTCACAAATGAAACTACTAGAGCGCCATCCAGATCAAGTTTCTATTCTGTTTTCTAACGAAGTATATTTTCATAGACGGAAAGATACAGAGGCAATGGAGAAAATTATTGCTGTTCCAGAACTAGCAGAAGCTTGGCGCGAGCAATTAGTAGATCGCTTAGCAAAATTGAAATAAACCCCATTGCATATTGAAGTGAACCCGAATAGTGGTACATGAAAAAAACACCTCCTGAATTCGCATACTAAGTATGCAAATTCAACGGAGGTGTTTTTCATTTGAAAGAAAGAGTACATTACCCAGAAGAAATAAAGTGGAAAGTAATTGAGATGAAAAAGGATGGTTATTCAAATCGTACCATTATGGAGACACTCGGAATTAAAAATGTTTCCCAAATTAAGACATGGATGAAATGGTATCGTACAGATCAAACGTATCGTTTTCAACAACCTGTAGGA
>NZ_JBFTMC010000127.1:0-11528 GCF_056396765.1 Bacillus sp. 05T22 | reverse complement strand
CATATTTCTCCCCTAGTAAAAAAACTAAAAGATATTAGGGGTATTTCGTATGACTTTTTATTTATGGATATATGATATGAATTCTCTAGCCTTTACTCTGTGAAAAATCTATAAAAAACAATTGACTAATCGTAAGAAATATCAAAGACAGTTTTCTTCTCATATCTGTGAGATTTCCGTCCATTCTTCTGTAGGAGGTGGAACAGACGGATAAGAACCTTTGTTATCTCTTGGGTGTTTTGTTGTATGGCTTGATACAAGATGTGCAAATGATCTTTAATCATTCCAATTGCTTTATATTCACTTAATTCTTTTTGTTTCTTTTGTAAAATTAATTGTCTCATCTTAAACATAGTAGAAGAGCATAGAAAAATGGCAATAAGTTTTCCATAAACATGACATTCTAATCGCTCTTGT
Source organism: Bacillus sp. 05T22 (assembly GCF_056396765.1). Classification (NCBI taxonomy): domain Bacteria; kingdom Bacillati; phylum Bacillota; class Bacilli; order Caryophanales; family Bacillaceae; genus Bacillus; species Bacillus sp. 05T22. The sequence continues at coordinate 11,111 of NZ_JBFTMC010000127.1, read as the reverse complement.
TTGATGTTTTTCCAATGATGAATTTGAAATAGAGATTTCCAAGTTTTAAAGATGATTTCTATTTGCCAGCGGAGAGAGTAAAAATCATGTATTTGTTCCATCGGAACAATCTCCCAAGGTGTATTGGTAACATATATGTTCATGCCAGCTAATCGTTTGCTTTTTTCTGAATACGTAATCCCCTTTTTACTTTCCGTATACACTTGTTTTTTCATACGCTCACGAAGTTGTTTTTCTGTTAATCGATACATAATCACCCTAGTAAATAGTTTTTTATCCTTTCCAATATAAGCATCTTTGATTTCATAGATCTGTCCGGGTTTTAAGGTATTCATAATGTGTTCTAAATCAACTTTGACGTACTGAGACTGTTTTTTTACTGTCCCATTTCGAAAGTATTCAGGAAATTTATTTTTGATATATACCATATTGTTTAATTTGAGCCTTGATATATAATACACGCCACGTTGGTCCATTTGATCTAAATCATCCAGTGAATAATAGCCTAAATCTCGAATACATAGGTCCCCAGGACGTAATGTCGCTAAACACTCTGTGCCAAAGGTTTTATCATTATTTTTCCCTGGTTCAACTTGAAAATTTAAGAACTGGCCACTATGTAAATCATATTCTAACTGGATTTTTATACCTGCTGTTTGAGCACAACCACCTGATCCAGGATACACACTAGCTAAATGCTTTGGYACTTGAAAAATTGTTGCATCTAAAATACGAATYCGTTGAAAATAAGCAATTGAAGAACTAGGAATTACTGATGTTTCACAAATTTTACTTTTTAATAACGAAGAGAAAATTTGTTTTAAAAAGCAAACAGCTTTTTTATTGAAACGCTTATTGAGTCCTTCTGGACTCATAATGGTTCCTGTAACAGCATGAAGTTGACTACACAGTCTCACTAAAGAATCACTCGCTACTCGTTGACTAATCCAGACGCATATAGTAGCTAAATCATGCCCTGAAAACTTCCGTTTTCGCTGTACAAAACCTAGTTCTCTAGCGAGATTTTCCAAGAACGAAGGGGTAAGGTGTTCATATAATTCTTCAGCAAATAATTGTAGTTCACTTTGAATCGAAAGGTTCATAAAAAACGCCATCCTTCCTGTATATTTCTACAAAAAGAATAGCGTATTTTTTGTTTTAAGGACTTATTTTATTTCTTAATTTAATACATAACACCTATCTCACAATAGATGCAACATCCTCGATCGCTTTCATACCAGTTGGACTGATACCAGCCAATTGAAAGAATCCATGGTTTACTCCGAGATACCGACGGCATTGTACTTTCACGCCTGCTTCTAGCAAACGGTGATACAACATTTGACCTTCATCGACGAGAGGGTCAAATTCTGCTGTTAAAATGTGGGTTTCTGGAAGACCAGTAAGGTCATCCCGATATAATGGACTGGCTTCCGGATGATTGAAAGGTAGATTAGATAAGTAAGCTTCAAAACCACTAAGCAACATATCTCGAGTAATCACATAATCGTCTCCAAATTCTTTATAACTATTGCTTAAACCGTTCGCGTCCAGCATCGGATAAATAAGAATTTGTCGCTGGGGTAACCATTGTCCTTGAGCCTTAAGACGAAGGCAAGTAACTAGGGCAAGATGTCCACCGGCACTGTCACCTGCGAGTGTAATGTTGTTTAGGTTTCCACCCCAATGCGAAGCATACTGACGGACGATATATGTAGCTTTAATTGCATCGTCATGTGCAGCTGGATAAACGTGTTCCGGCGCCAATCGATAATCGACGGCAATAACGAGGGAGTTACTCAAATTGGCTAACATACGCAGTTGACGATCATGAGTTTCGAGGTCACCACTGACAAAGCAACCACCGTGATAATAAATCAAAATAGGAAGATTGGTTTGATCCGACGTTTTGTATATGCGAAGCGGTAAACCATCAATTGTTCGATCAATAATATTCCATACGGGCACGACTTCTCCGGCAAGATCAATTGTATTCAAATATCCTTGTCGACGTTCCTGAATGCTTTGCTGTCTTGCCGAAGGTCGCCCAGCTTCGATAAATTGGGCAACCAAATTCCGGATTCCAGGCTCCAAATTGTTTAAATGTATCATATATGATGCCTCCTACTTGTTAGGTACATCTTCATTATTCTTGAGAATTTAAAGGATGTCTAGCAAATAATTCTGTTTTTTTGTATATGGAGATTTAAGTAAACTTATTATTTAAAAAGTGAAAATCTATCTTGCTACAGTTGTGTATGACAGTACATTTTTTCGTTTTTGGGGTTATTCATTTTCTTAAGTTGATGGGCATGTATGGTGACCCCATGCCCATCAACTTAAGAAATTTATAACGCCCCCAAAACAAAAAATTGTACATTTTCACCTGGAGATGCCAATTTTCTCGTTTTGGGGTATTTGCTTTTCTTAGCTTGATTGTGATGGGGCGGTACCCCTTTTAAATAATTCACAAAGCGTTTAAAAACTATTAAAAAGCAATATGAAATCTTGCATATTTAATTTATATAATTTGAATAATATGTTATTTTGTTTCGGTTATATATTGATATGGAGGAAAATTATGAAAAAGAAAAAGAAAATAAATCAAATTATGCTTGGAATTAGTACAATGGCATTGTCATTGGGTGCGTTGCAAGCTGAAGTGTACGCGGAAGAAAAAATACCTTACAATGTACTGCAAATGAAACCAGCGGGGATAGAAAAGCCGAAAGATGCAATTGCTCATTCCTCAAAAGTTGATGAAACATTATCGTATGAAGAACGTTTAAAAGTTGGAGATTTTTCACAGAAGCCGGCTTCCACTATGAAGGATGAGAAAGTGAATCAGTCGCAGGAAAGCTATACTTTGGATGAGCTGAATAAAATGAGCGATGAGGAGTTAATTCATACACTAGAAACTATTCGCAGCGGGCAAATTAAAGGTTTATTTGAGTTTAACGAAGAAACAAAGGCTTTCTATGGAAATAAAGAGCGTATGCAAGTAATCATGAATACAATAGAGAAAAAAGGAAGTAAGTTTACAAAAACTGATACAAAAGGAATTGATACATTTACTGAAGTACTCCGTTCCGCTTTTTATGTCGGATTTTATAATGACGACTTAAGTGTAAGTTATTTAAAAGAGAGAAGCTTTCAAGATAAGTGTTTACCAGCATTAAAAGCAATTGCAAAGAATCCGAACTTTAAACTTGGTACAGCTGAGCAAGATTTGGCTGTAACTGCATACGCGGATTTAATGGGTAATACTTCTAGTGACGTTGAAACGGTGCAGTATGCAGCAAAAATTTTAAAACAGTATAATAATAACCTTTCTACATATGAAAACGACCGTAAGAAAGGAGAGGTTGTATATACTTTGATGAAAGCCATTGATAGGGATATACAGACTTATTGGCATTTTTCGGGTAAAGAGCCAAATGAGACAATGTGGTATGGGAAGATTGATAGTTTTATAAATGAAGTAAATAAAATGGCGCTTATAGGTAAGGTAACGGATAAAAATGGTTGGCTCATTAATAATGGTATTTACTATGCAGGACGTTTAGGGAAATTTCACAGCAATCCGAAGAAAGGGTTAGACGTTGCTACGCAAGCAATGGGGATGTATCCATATTTAGGAGAACAATATTTTGGTGCGGCAGAACAGATTGCTACAAATTACGGAAAAGTAGATGCCAACGGAAAAACAGTAAACTTAGATCAACTTAAAAAAGAGGGTAAGAATAAATATTTACCAAAAACGTATACGTTTGATGACGGAGCAATTGTCTTTAAAACGGGAGATAAAGTGACAGAGGAAAAAATCCAAAGAATGTACTGGGCTGCGAAAGAAGTAAAAGCACAATATCACCGTGTAATCGGAAATGATAAAGCATTAGAACCAGGGAATCCGGATGATGTATTAACAATCGTGATTTATAACACACCAGATGAATATAAATTTAACAATCAATTGTACGGCTATGAAACAAATAATGGTGGTATTTATATTGAACAAGACGGAACGTTCTTTACATATGAACGTACGCCGCAGCAAAGTATTTTTAGTTTAGAAGAATTGTTCCGTCATGAATTTACACACTATTTGCAAGGAAGATATGAAGTGCCTGGATTATTTGGGCAAGGAGATATACAGCAAAATGAACGTTTGACATGGTATGCAGAAGGAAATGCGGAATTCTTTGCAGGATCGACGCGTACAAATAATGTAGTGCCGCGTAAGAGCGTTATAAGAGGTTTGTCAACCGAACCAGCAGAACGCTATACAGCAGAACGAACATTATTTTCAAAATATGGAACGTGGGATTTTTATAACTATTCCTTTGCATTACAGTCTTATATGTATAATCACAAATTTGATACATTCGATAAAATACAAGATTTAATTCGTGCAAATGATGTCAAAGGTTATGATGCATACCGAGAGGCGTTAAGTAAAGATGAACAATTGAATAAAGACTATCAAACATATATGCAGCAATTAATTGATAATCGAGAAAAATTTACTGTGCCGCAAGTATCAGATGATTATTTAGTAAGTCATGCACAGAAGGCACTAACTGAAGTGAAGCAGGAAATTGCGGATGTTGCGAATGTAAAAGATGCAAAGATTACAAAGCATAAGTCTCAATTCTTTAATACATTTACAGTTGAAGGTACGTATACAGGCAATGCAACGAAAGGTGAATCTGAAGACTGGAAAACGATGAGTAAACAAGTGAACGAAGCATTAGAGAAGCTGTCACAAAAAGGATGGAGCGGTTATAACACAGTAACAGCGTACTTTGTAAATTATCGTGTAAATAATGAAAATCAGTTCCAATATGATATTGTTTTCCACGGCATTGCAACAGATGAAGGCGCAAATGAAGGAATGATTGTAAAGAGAAAAGATTCCTATTACGGGGAAGCAAATAACGCAATTCAGTTTAAGAGCGATAGTTCAAAAGCTGAAGATCGAAAAATCATTTCTTACCTTTGGGACTTTGGAGATGGGGAAACAAGCACAGAAGCAAATCCTACTCATGCATATGAAAAAGAAGGAACGTATACGGCAACCTTAACAATGAAAGATGATAAAGGAAAAGAAAGTAAAGAAACAATGACCGTTAATGTAGATCGAGCAAGAGAAACATATTACGGAGAAGCAAATAACGCAATTCAGTTTAAGAGCGATAGTTCAAAAGCTGAAGATCGAAAAATCGTTTCTTACCTTTGGGACTTTGGAGATGGTAACACAAGCACAGAAGCAAATCCTACTCATGCATATGAAAAAGAAGGAACGTATACGGCAACAGTAACAATGAAAGATGATAAAGGAAAAGAAAGTAAAGAAAAAATGACCGTTAATGTAGCTCGAATAGGAGGAACTGAAAAAGAACCAAATAATAATCCAGAACAAGCAAATGTAATTCCGTTTAATACGCTTCTCAAAGGTTCATTTAAGGATGGAGATAATAAAGATACTTATACGTTTAATGTGTCATCGCCAAAAGAGATGAACATTTTTGTCACAAACGAATGTAAAATCAACATGTTCTGGGTGCTTTTTCATGAATCAGATATGAAAAAATACGTTGCAGGTGGAAGAATCCCTGATGGAAATATACTTAAAGAAAAGCTTACTGCAAAACCAGGGAAGTATTATTTATATGTGTATACAGCTGATGGGAAAGATGGGACATATTCTGTTAAAGTACAATAAATATAGATACTGTTGAAAAACAAATCTGTCAATTGAACTTTTAACAATCTTGTTGTAAATTCAACTAATTTTTCAGGGTAAAACATGGTGTTTTATTCAGAAATAAATAATTTTTAATCACCGAAAACCAAAATATAGAGAAGTAAAATCTATAGAAAAAGAAGAAAGTAGATTACATTTGCTTTCTTCTTTTTTGCTATTTGGGGTACGGAAACGATTCTGGGTATGAGGGGCCACTCTACATGCCCATCAACTTAAGAGATTTTAATACCCAAAAATACAAAAAACGTTATCTTTTCTAATTACCTATCTTGTTTAGAAAAGATGACGTTTTTTATGAATCTTTCGATTCAAAGTGAACTACAATTATTTGCTGAAGAATTACATAAATATCTTACTCCTTCATTTTTAGAAAAGCTTGTTAGAACAACGTATTCCAGCTGGATATATTCACTTATGGTTTGATGCATATGTGAATCACCAACAACAAATACATTTACACATGGCAAAAGTTACTTTTGTCATAAAGTATCACGAAAACGACTTTTGGATTCAAGAATCATTCTGGGAGTAAATACTATAATTTGAGTTTAATAAGTGTATTTTAGAAATTTCAAAGCCTTTAAAATCAATGAAAGACTTTTGTAACATTTATGAAAGTAATTTGAAAGATAGTTATAATAAGATGAACATATCAAAGGTAATTTAATTTTATTTCACAGTAAAATTATAAGCAATGTACAGTATAATTTCATTTTTGTAATCTTATAGAAACACTAAAAGAATAGGAGATATATCATGAATCGTATAAAAAAAATAATTCCAGCAGCATTTGTGTTAAGTACAGCTTTATTTGTAGCACCAGGATTTTCTTCTGCGGCTACTGACACTTCTACGAAAGTAGGAAATCTTCCAGTGGTAATCAGTTCTCAAGAAGGAAAAGCACCTATGACAGCAGCTCAGGTTGCTAAAAATGGTACGCAACTTCCTTACATTCCTACAGGTCCTTATGAAGAATTTCCTAATGAATGGCATGTGTCTACAGAAGATGGAAAATTAATTGATTATGTATATGTAGATAAAGTTGCTAAGTCTAATGGGGCAAGAGTTTATGGAATAACAGGTAATGCTAATGATAAATATAAGATTATAAAAGCTGATGGTAATTGGCTTAAAGATGGAGAGAGTTATGAAAAAACTGGAAATAAAGGCGACGTATTATATACAATAGCAATTCCTAAAAATGATCCAATTTTAGAAGATACTAAATTAAAAAAAGAAGTAAATTGGAAATTGATTGATTCAAATGTAGTAGATAAAAATTCAGGTTATCATTGGAGCAAAGCGGTTACAAGTGGTGTTTCACATAATGTAACTGTAGGGTTATCTTATACAATTGGGATGGAAGTGGGTCTTGAGGGGATTGCAAAAGTAAATCAATCATTAACTGCAAGTTTTGGTTATGGTGTTACTCTAAATTCAGAAAGTACCGTTACAAAAACATTTGATTTTAATCCAAAGCCTACTGATTATGCATATGATCAATATAGAACTGCATTATATCAACAGGTAGCAACATATTCAGTTATTCCAGGGGGAAAATTACAAAAATGGATGTCTGACCAAAATGGTATTTGGGATAATCTTTTTGGTCAGCTTGGTAAGGATTTTACAAGTCCGACAGAATATAAAGTGAAAAACTCAGTTGATTATCCAGTAGATGTTTTAGTTGCACTTACTTCAAAATAATGTGAAAGCTAGCAAAATGCTAGCTTTTTTATTATCTCATCCATATAGGATCACCATACATGCCTTAACTTAAGAAATTTTAATACCTTCAAATACAAGAAAACGCCATCCTTTCTAATCTAGCATTTTTAGAAGGAATAACGTTTTTTTCGTTTTATAGATACAATTTCGCTTTAGCTTGATGACAATGGGCGGTACCCCTTGATTAAAATTTATTATAAACATAAAATGTAATTAAAAGTATATTGGAGAAAGATATGGAAAATAGACCGTGGTATTTACAAGATAAATTTTTATATACAATATGTTTAATACTACCATTAATAGGGTATATAATTGTTTTATCTAACAAAAAAGAATTCACACATGAAGAATGGTTACCATTTCTTTTAGTAGCAACAATTATGACTGCTTTTTGGTTATTAAAATTCCTCCCAACTAATATGTTTTTTATAGGAATAATTATAACCATAATAATAATATATATAGTTATCAAAAATTAAATCTGTATCGTCAATATTTTTGTGTAAATAAGTGGTCTCTTGGCTTGCCTGAGGGATTTTTTGGATACTACCAATAATGAGACGTTATGTTAACCTAACATGTATAGAATATACAACCAAAATCAAACAACATATCACTTCTTTTAAATGGGAAAATAGGGAAAAAGGAGGTTCTAAATAATGCCTTTAGAAAATTCTATTTATTACATAGGAGTTGCTATTATTTTAGTGATCATCGGTGCACTGTTTGGGGGGATTATACGTATAATTCGGCATACCAGCAATCGCAAAAAGCAAGATCCAGTTGAGCAAAAGTTAGATAGGGTTATTCAACTGTTAGAAAAACAAAACAAAGATTGACCCTCCCTCCAAACAGGAAGGGTTTGCAATGAAAGTCATTAATAGGAGCTAATACATGAATTTTGCAGAGAAAGAAATTAAGAAAACCAAACGAAAAGTGTTAATTATATTATTTTGTATAGTTGGTTTGTTCGTATACGGAGTGTATTGGGCGTTTTTCAGTATGGATCGATTACCGACAGGTGAAAAGATTGCTGAAAAACAATCTCCTGACGGAACATATACATTTAAAGCTTACGTAACAAGCGGCGGAGCGACAACGAGTTTTGCTGTTAGAGGAGAGCTAGTATTTAATCATCGCAAATTTTTCAAAACGAAGAATGTGTATTGGAATTACCGAGAGAATACGGCAAAGATTGTCTGGCAGGACAATGATACAGTAATCATTAACGGACATACATTAAATGTTCCTGAAGAGATATACGATTTCAGAAACGATTAACTAGGAACAGTTTTTAGTAGGTTCCTAAATACATTGACTCCCGATAACTCATGTTATATTAACTAAATTAGCTTAAGATTAAATCATTGGAGGAAAAAGTATGAAAAATAAAATACCTCTAATAGCATTCATTTTAGCTGCTTTATTTGTAGCTGGAGGTTTTGCATTCTTCTACTGGATCAAAACATTCCCATTCAACTAAAGAAACCTAACTACGGATAACAAGAATTATGTGAACACGAAAGTCCTCCAGTTAAACAATCTGGAGGGCTTTTAATAGTCTTCTAAACACCTTGAATCCCGATAATAAGACGTTATGTTAACCTCACATGAATACAATATACATATTACATTTTATTCATATTAGGTAAGGGTAATTGTCATACAATGAAGATATCATTATGAATTATATGGGGGATAGAAATGAAAAAGTTTATAGTTAGTTATTTAGTATGTCTCATATTTTTTTCTATATTTACACCTAGTTTGCAATTTATAATTAACTCTGAGGGTATGGAATCAGATTGGGGTTCACCCTGGTCGATGGCTATTCTTTACATTATGTATGGGAGTATACCTGTACTTATAGGCTGTCTACTAGGAGAGTTCTCTTATAGAAAAATAAAAAGATGTTATAAATTAAGTATTGGGATTCCCGTGTTTATATTATTAGGTTTTTCCTATGCATATTTAATGGGCATCGGATTATCTGGAGGATATGTATCTTATTCTATAATGTATTTTATTAAATCTATTCCAATTACTTTGTCTTCCTTAGTTTTCTATTTCATAAGACGAATAAATTGATGTTTATCAACTTCTGATAACGATAATTATGTAAATACGAAACCCCTTCAGCAAGTAAACTGAAGGGGTTTTTTCTAGATACATTGAATACCGATAAGTGGTGTTATGTTAACCGAGCATGTATAAAATATACATTAGAAACTTATTGTATTATGATAAGATTTAATAATTGAAAATTTAGACAAATTTATCTAGAAAAAGGAGAAATTCTAAACATGAAGTTTTTTATAGGAATCATTCCGCCAAAATCATACCTACATAAAATCCAGCAGTTTCAGAGACAATGGGAAAATAATCGTATTGTAGAAGTTGTTGAACCACATATTACTGTTAAAGCTCAAGGAGGACTTACTTCAGATCAAGAATGGTTAAAAAAAGTGGAGAAAGTTTGTAAACAAATGCCTTCTTTCACTTTATCTTTAGGGAAACCACAATTCTTTGGAAAACAAGTTTTATTCTTAAGTGTAGAAAACTCAAAAGTTTATAAACTACATCGTCTTTTAGTAGAAGCAGTTTCTCCATCAGATGATTTGATTAAAAGGTATATGGAAATGGAACAGTATCATCCCCATTTAACGCTTGGACAAACCCATTGGGGTTTAACTTCCGATGAATTGGTACAAATGGAACAAGTGGCTAGAGATAAATTAACCCCATATCCTGAATGGACCGTTAATTTCATAAGAATTTATCAAGAAATAGAAGAGAATAAATATCAACCATACAAAGACATTCCGCTTTTAAATTTGTAAACTTAAAGATACATTGACTTCTGATAACGAAATTTATGTAAATAAGCTAGCATTGGTCTAGCTTTTATTTTTTCTTTATACATGTTTTAGTAGCTTTATTTATAGTATTTTGAATGTATACTTTTCTAGTAGTTTTTGAGGAAAATGGGTAAGTTGCGATAAAGTCAATGTTTAAAGGGAAATGAAAGTAAACTAATATTTAAAAGTTTACATTCATATTTATAATAAATAAAAAGCACTTTTTAATGTTTTAAAAGTGCTTTAACTTGATGTTGATGTGACGGAACTTCAAGTATGTAGAAATTTAAAAAAGTCCCTTAACAATGCCAAAGGGACTTTGCTCACACAAATGATCTGCACATCAATTCATCTTTGAAATACAGATCATTTGTATGATAATTTTTATAAATAATTGCGGAATAATGAACTTACATTACTGCTTTTAAAAGCTCTCCTACTAATGGGATGATTCCACCTAAGAATGATAAAACTGCCATTGCGATTGCCATATTATTTCCTCCTCTTTTTTCGTAATAAGGTATGATAATTTTTATAAGTAGTTGCTAAATAGTGAGCTTACATGAATGCTTTTAAAAGTTCTTGAACGAATGGAAGTGCTCCACCCACAAATTTTAAAACTGTCATTGCGATTGCCATGTTATTTCCTCCTCTTTTTTCGTAATAAGGTATGATAATTTTTATAAGTAGTTGCTAAATAGTGAGCTTACATGAATGCTTTTAAAAGTTCTTGAACGAATGGAAGTGCTCCACCT
>NZ_JBFTMC010000126.1:0-11742 GCF_056396765.1 Bacillus sp. 05T22 | reverse complement strand
TTCTAAAACAACCTGTGCCACTGCAAATTCTCTACTATGACTGATTGATAGATGAACAATCTGCTCTGTATTTGCAATAAGAACTGGCTTACCTCTATCATCATTTTTTATTTCAATATCCAAAAAACTCACTTCTTTTCCAATACCAGTTCCAAGAGCTTTAGAATACGCTTCTTTCGCTGCAAATCTTCCCGCTACAAATTCTACAAGACGATTCCCTTTTAATTTAGAAGCAACACTACGTTCCTCCTCAGTTAAAATACGCTCCATAAATTTAAGCTTTCCATCTAGCATTTTTTCAATTCGATTTAGTTCGATAATATCAATTCCGATCCCTATAATCATTTCAAAATTCCCCTTCTTCTATTTGTCTTCCTTCATTCATATTGTAAGAATAACAGAGAATCTTTCTGATGCAAAAGGAGTGAAAATATAAAATGCCAATACCCTATATGCGAACCACCTTACAACCCGTCATTCTCTCTTTACTTTTCTTGCAACTAATCATGATGATAATAGGAGATCTTTTCTTCCCTACTTTAGCTGCTTACAATGAATGTATTTCTAAGGGAGAATGGTGGCGATTTATAACTTCTCTATTTATACATGTAGACTTTCAGCACTTTCTTTCCAATAGCATTTGTCTATTTCTTCTCGGTCAATCTATCGAAAAACAACTAGGGAGTATTCGATTCCCTATTTTATTTTTTACTGCTGGCATTAGCGGCAATATTTTCTCTTATATTATTATGCCCATCGGGTATGTTCATGCCGGCGCATCAGGTGGAATTTTCGGATTACTCGGTGCACAGCTTTTTCTTTTATATAGTCGCTATCGGTCTTCTCAACCAAAAGAATTAATTTTCTTTTCTTCAATTATATTACTATTACTTCTTTTCACATTCTTCAATCCGTCCGCTAATCCTATTAGCCATTTAACCGGACTACTAATTGGTGGTATTTGCACTCCATTTTTAGCAAAAAAAAACGATGGTGTAGAGCTTATTTAATATAAAAGCTCCCGCCATCAATCATTTCCACCTCTGATTTTGTACCAAGATCTCGTATTAATTGAAATAAAGATTCATCCTTCTTTTTCGCTTCAATCATACAATCAATTTGCGAAACGCTACCTTTGATTTTCTGTAAAAAGGATAGAAAGGTATCTGCATTAATAAAGTCTGCGTGCGCTCGAGGATCATTGCCTTCTCTCGGGCTGGAAATATGCATTTTGATTGGTAATAAAGATGTTTTCCAAGTATTTACTACACGGTCCCAATCTTCATACCAATCTTCTTCATCGTTATTCATCATATGATGATGCAGGTCAAACACGACTGGAACTGCCAATTTTTCACCTAAATATAGTGTTTCTTTTAATGAAAAGGTCGTATCATCATTTTCTAACATAATCATTTCTTGAATACTTGCAGGAACATTTGACCAATTTTCAATGAAACGTTCTAACGCAAGTTCTTTATCATCATATCCACCACCAACATGTAACACAGAGCGATGACTCCGCTGTATGCCCATTCCTTTCAATAATTTCCGATGCATTTGAAGCGTCTTTATTGATTGTTTTACAATATTTTCTTGCGGTGAATTTAGCACAACAAAGTGATCAGGATGAAAATCGATCCTCATCTTCATCCGATGCGCATACTCACCCACTTCTTTTAATTTCTCTTTTAAAGGACGAATGTAATTCCAACCCAACAATTCTTCATGGTTTGCTAGAGGAATTAACTTTGAACTAAGCCGAAAAAATGCTATATCATGTCCCTTATTATGCTTTAATAACCGTAAACAATTTTCTAAATTAGAATTAGAAATTCTTTCAAGTTTATGAATCGCCGCCTCTCGATCTTTAATACGTTGAAATTGTGTATATGTCATCGTTTGAGATGGAGATGCATTGTTTAAGTGTACACTCATCGCTACATAGCCAAGTCTTACAAGCATAAAGTCCCTCTTTTCTATACAACTTACTTGTAGTATGCACAATTACACAAATAAAAAAGAGGATGACCTTTTGGTCATCCTCTTTTTTATTAAGCTTGTGGCTTACGGCTATGATGTTTTCTTTCGCCGCGTCCATTTGAAGATCCTGGGCGCCCCTGACCTTCACCTTTACGACCACGGTTACGATTACCATCACGGTTACCGTCACGATTGCGACCATCACGGTTGCGATCGCGATTACGACCATCTCCACCACGTCCATCGCGACTACGGTTACCATCACGGTATCCATTTCCGTTACCACCGCGCTTTTTAGAACCTCTTGAAACAACTGGTGGCTCTGATGTTAAGGCAATCGGTGTTGTATCTGGCTCTTTTGTCATCATTTTTAAAGCAGCTGCTACAACAGTTACAGAATCATTTTCTTCTAACATTTCTTCTGCAATACGTTTGTAGTATGATAAGTTATCACTTTCAATTGTGCTTTGAAGTTTTTCTGCGATTAAACGTTGTTGACCTTCTAATGCTTCGTCAAGTGTCGGTGCATTCATACGGTCTATTTTACGTTTTGTTGTATGTTCGATATTTTTTAATTGTCCTGATTCACGTGGCGTTACAAATAGCATTGCAATACCTTTTTTACCAGCACGGCCAGTACGACCAATACGGTGAACATATGATTCTGGATCTTGTGGGATATCGAAGTTATATACGTGTGTTACACCTGAAATATCAAGACCACGCGCCGCAACGTCTGTTGCAACAAGAACTTCAATAGAACCTTCTTTAAATTTACGCAATACAGACATACGTTTCGCTTGTGTTAAATCACCATGAATACCTTCTGCTGCATAACCGCGTAAGTTTAAAGCTTCTGATAACTCATCCACACGACGCTTTGTGCGACCAAATACAATCGCAAGCTCTGGAGATTGAATATCTAATAAACGTGTTAACACGTCAAACTTTTTCTTTTCTTRCACTTCTAAATAGAACTGCTGAATGTTTGGCATTGTTACTTCTTTTGCTTTTACTTTAATGTGTTGAGGCTCAGTCATGAAACGCTCAGCAATACGACGGATTGGGTCTGGCATTGTTGCTGAGAATAATAATGTTTGATGTGTTTCTGGCACATCTGTTAAAATTGCTTCAATATCTTCAATGAAGCCCATGTTTAACATTTCATCTGCTTCGTCAAGAACAACAGTTTCTACGTTTTGTAGACGAAGTGTTTTACGGTTAATATGATCTAAAATACGACCCGGCGTACCAACAATAATGTGTGGGTGTTTTTTTAGAGCACGAATTTGGCGGTTAATATCTTGGCCACCATAGATTGGTAAAATACGAACACGTTTATGTTTACCAATTTTGTAAAGTTCTTCTCCAACTTGGATTGCTAATTCACGCGTTGGTGCGATAACAATACCTTGAACTGATTCTTTATGTGTATCCACTTTATCTAATAGTGGTAATCCAAATGCTGCCGTTTTCCCTGTACCTGTTTGTGCTTGCCCAATAATGTCTTTACCTTGCAATGCATGTGGAATTGTTTCAGCTTGAATTGGCGTAGCCTCTTCAAAGCCCATACTTTCAACAGATTGTAGTAAAGAATCACTTAATCCTAATTCTCGAAATGTTGTCAATGTTACTTCTCCTTTTCTATCCTATACTTATCATTTAAAAAAAGGCGTTTTCCGAATTTGCGGAAAAGCCCTTTTCCTGAATGCTCACGTATATAAACGGGCGTATATTCTTCGCGAAAATACTTCTAAACGTTATTACACTTTATCAATTATAAGTTTTGTATGTGCAAAAAGCAAACCCAACTGTTACCTTATTTCATATAAAGAGCTTTTTTCTTCACTTTTATTTTTTTATTTTTTTACTGTAAGCGCTTATTAGCAGTTTCCACTATTTTTGTATCTATCATCCCTATTTACACGCACCAATTATTTCAACATCGTAATAACTTCTTCCAACTTCATTCCGCGAGATGCTTTTACTAATACAACGTCTTTCACATCAACGACTGCTTGTAAATTTTTCACAAGCTCTTCTTTATTGTCATATGCTTTTACACGTTCATTAGGGAAGTTAATTTTTGCTCCTTCAGCAATTTGCGCCCCAAGCCTACCGTACGTAAATACATAGGAGATTCGTGCAGGGTCAATTAACTTACCAACTTCATAATGAAATTGCACTTCTTGGTTTCCAAGCTCTAGCATATCACCAAGAACAACAATTTTTTTAGAAAATCCGTCTAAACCATTCATTAAATGAAAGGCAGCTTCCATAGCTGTTGGACTTGCATTATATGCGTCATTAATAATTGTTAACCCATTTTCTGTTTTCACAATTTCCATTCGCATACCTGTCATTTGAAGTGTTACTAAACCTCGCTTCATTTCTTCCCACGTTACACCGAAGTATTTCGCAATCGCCATTGATGCAAGTGTATTATACACATTGTGCTTCCCAAGAACTGGAAGATAGAACGCAACATTCTCATCCTGATTCATCTTAAAGTACGTTCCTGTCGCCTGCAACGTTACAGATGTTGGATAATAATTATTCGCCCTTGCATCACCAAATGTAATTGTCTCCGCAGCTAGGTTCATGCTCGGAACACGATTTGTTAAAAGCGGTTCATCACCATTGTATACAAATACTCCACCATCCTGTAATCCTGTAACAATTTCAAGTTTCGCCTCAGCAATCGCATCGCGAGATCCTAAATCCAGCAAATGTGCTTCCCCAATATTTGTAATGATTGCAGCATTCGGGCGAGCTAACTTAGATAAAAATTCAATTTCACCTCGGCCCGACATTCCCATCTCTAATACCGCCATTTCTGTATTTTCTTCTAGGCTTAAAATAGTAAGCGGCAAACCGATATGGTTATTAAAGTTCCCCTCTGTTTTTTGAACCTTAAATTTGGTTGCAAGGAGGCTTGTCACAATATCTTTCGTAGACGTTTTACCGTTACTTCCTGTTACACCTATAACTTTTACATCTAACTGATCACGATAGCTCTTTGCTAATGTTTGCAGCGCTTCTAGTGTATCTTCTACAAAAATCACTGGTATATTCACAGGAGGATTTTTCATATTTTTTTTCCAAAGCGTAGCTACAGCTCCATTTTCAATTGCTTTTTCTACAAAAGAATGACCATCAAAGCGATCACCCTGAATCGGAATGTATAAGTTTCCTGTTGTAATTTTTCTTGTATCAATAGATACACCTTGTACAGTTTCATTAACGTATTTTTCCGCTAAACCTGCACCCATTACCATTTGCTCTACTTGTTTTAACGTTCGTTTCATCATACATACCACTCCTTACATAGAAGAAACACTATTCTCTTGAATAGTGCTTCCCCCTTTTTTGTTAGATTGTATATTTAATTTTTTGCTTTTCTTCGTGACGCTCAATTGCCAAACGAATCAATTCTTCAATTAACTTCGGATATGGCAAATCCGTGTGTTGCCATAGCAGCGGGAACATACTAAATGGCGTAAATCCTGGCATTGTATTTACTTCATTAATATATACTTCCCCATCTTTCGTTAAGAAGAAATCCGCTCTTGTTAATCCAGCACCATCTAAAGATTGGAATGCACGAATTGCATCTCTTTGAATCACCTTTGACTCTTCTTCTGTAATTTCAGCTGGAATAATTAATGCCGTATCGCCATCAATGTATTTTGATTTATAATCATAAAACTCTTTCTTCGGTACAATCTCACCGACAACAGAGCATTTTGGCTCATCATTACCTAAAACGCCAACTTCCACTTCACGACCTACAATATTTTCTTCTACGATAATTTTGCGGTCAAATTGGAACGCTTCTTCAAATGCTTTTTCTAATTCTTCACGATCTTTACATTTATTGATACCAACACTTGACCCAAGGTTTGCTGGTTTGACAAAGCATGGGTAGCCTAATACTTCTTCTACCTTTTCATAAGCTGCTTGGCAATTTTTCTCCCATATACTGCGAATGAAAGATGCATACTTCGCTTGTTTCAATCCAGCTTCAGCAAAGATATTTTTCATAACAACTTTATCCATACCAGCAGCTGATGCTAATACACCGTTACCAACGTATGGAATATTCATTAACTCTAATAATCCTTGTACTGTTCCATCTTCACCATTCGGTCCATGTAACAGCGGGAAAATAACATCAATTGCCTCTTCTTGCTTAGAAGAAGAAGGTATAATTTCTGTACTTAATGATACTGGAGAAATTGCATTTTCCTCTCCATTCATTTGCAATGCTTGCACGCTCGTTACTTCACCTTCAATGCGTTCACCACGCATCCATTGGCCTTGCTCTGTAATATAAATTGGATGAATCTCGAATTTTTCTTGATTTAATGCTTTAATAGCAGCAAGAGCTGTTTGTAATGAAACTTGATGCTCTGCTGATTTCCCACCATATAATAAACCTAATTTAATTTTCGTCAATGAAATCACCCTAACCAATTGTTTTCATTTTTCTATTTTAGCACTTTTTATAAAAATAGGCAGTTCCTATTTGAAATAAAGTAAAACTTTTCTCAATAAGGGTCTTACCGCCTTCGAATAGCGCGATAAAATGAAACTTCCATAAAGTGAAACTTTAATCAGTGGGGATTTTCTTCATCCCCCACTGATTATTAGTTGAACGAATCGGGTTTTTACGGGCTATTACACACCCCACCTAACTTCTTTACTTTTGCTGAATTTTGAGGCGGGGGTCTTACTGCCCGCAAATAGTGGGATAAATGGCAGGACGGTTTCACCAATTACATTTTTACGAACAGCTATTGTAAATTCATATCCTTTTCTTGCACCAAATCTGTGTCATCCCCTGATCTAGTTATGTATCTAATATATATGAAGAAATGCTGTTTTTTGTGTATGTCACCTATTGATTAAGAAGATTGTTTCACCACATTTTCCCTTTGTCTTTGTTCTACAAGGTGATCTAAAGAAATATATACAAGACCGGCTATTACACACCCCACTCCTAAAATCGTAAACAATACATGCCCAAGCGATCGATCAAGTAGTAGTCCGCCAAGAAGCGGGCCGAACGCATTCCCTGTAATCCACTGCAAACTTGCCGCCCCCATATATGTTCCACGTAAATGCTCTGGTGCCAAATTTGCAACAAATGTCATTTGTACAGGAGACATAATCATTTCACCTAGCGTATATACCGCATAGACAACAAGTAATGTTATTAAAATAACCGTAGCCCCTGTTCCAAATTCACCAAACCACCTTGGAAGCCAACCGATGAATAACAGCCCGATTCCAAATAACCATGCCCCATATAACATCGTCTTTCCAACCGGTTTATCTGTTGCCCATTTTGAAATTTGGAATTGGAATAAGACAACTAACAAGCCGTTTAAAGCCATTAAATATGGATATGGGTTATTTTTCCCAAAGATTTCTTTCATTTCATTATCAAAATGAAGGGGGAGCATGCCTTCTGTTTGCGAGAAACCCATGGAAATAATAATACCAGTCAATAAATAAATCATAAGTACCTTATCTCTCAAAACAACTTTCCAAACAGATTCTGCTTCCTTTTTCGTATTCCCGTTCTCTTTCAATGCAGTTTTTGGCATCGTTTCTTGAATAAGCATTAACACAAGAAGTGCATAAAGCAGCATTGTAGAGGAAGCAATAATAAATACAAGGTTTTTCGAAAGTACAACTACAGAAGCACCCATAATCGGTCCGATTGCCGCGCCAATATTATGTCCCATTCGCAATAAACCGTATGCCTCCGTCCTCTTTTCAGGTGCTGTGACATCCGCTACCATCGCCGATGCTGCTGGATGAAATAATGAATTACTTAACCCTAAAAAAATAGACAAAATAGCATAAGGAATAAATCCTTCTATAAATAAAAAACCGAGCATCAACAATGCATTACTTGCCATCGAAAATATCATAATAGGTTTTCTACCATATATATCAGCAATTCGGCCACCTATAAGCGAACCAAAGCTTGCCGCAATAGGAGAAAGCGCCATAATAATCCCTACTTGTAATAAAGAATCTACTTTATCTTTTAAATACAATGCAAAAAATGGCATTAACATCATCATTGCAATTCCATTCAGTGTTTCTCCTATAAAACGAATCCACACATTACGGTCCATTGCTTGTAACTCACGCCACGTCTTTTTCATTTACAACACCCCTTTAATCAACCACTCCTTATCTTATATTAATTTTAGAAAAATGTAAATTTTCAAAATAAAAGATCCGTTCTATTCTATTTAGAACGGATCTTTTTCCTATAAATTCGCTACATTCTCCTCATCCTTTTTATTACTTAAAACACTATGCTTTCGACTATATAAGAAGTAAAACGCTATACCAATCACCATCCAAATGCCGAAACTCATCCATGCGGTTCCTGATAATTGAAGCATTAAATATACACAAAAGATAACCGTTAATGCAGGTAAAACTGGTACAAGTGGCACTTTAAAAACACGTGGTAAATCTGGGTGTGTTTTTCTCATTACGATAACCGCAACTGCTACAAGAGCAAATGCCGATAATGTTCCCATATTTACAAGGTGTGCTAATACATTTAAGTCGATAAGCCCCGAAATAAGTGCTGCGATAATTCCTGTCGTCCATGTATTTAAAAACGGTGTTTTAAATTTCGGATGAACTTTCGCAAGACGCTTCGGTAATAACCCATCGCGACTCATTGCATATGAAACACGAACCTGCCCATACATCATAACTAACATTACAGTTGTAATCCCTGTAATTGCTCCTACCGAAATAACACCTGCTAAACCATCTTGTCCAATAAACTGAAGTGCAAAAGCTACTGGATCAGAAATATTCAGCTGACCATAAGGTACAATTCCTGTCAAAATAAGTGAAACAACGATATAAAGAATCGTACAAATAAGTAATGATGCTATAATACCAATTGGTAAATCGCGTTGCGGACGTTTTACCTCCTCCGCTGCCGTTGATACAGCATCAAATCCAATGAATGCAAAGAATACCGTTGCAGCCCCAGCCATTACACCATCAAGACCAAATGGCATGAACGGCGTCCAATTTTCCGGCTTTACATAATTAAAACCAGCAAAGATAAAGAGTAATACAACTGCTAACTTAATAAAAACCATAATATTGTTTACGCGAGCACTTTCACGTACACCTCTAGATAAAAGGGCAGTCATAATTAAAATGATAATAACAGCTGGTAAATCGATAAGGCCACCCTTTCCTGTTCCAGGAGCAGAAGATAAAATGGTCGGAATATGAATCCCAAAACCTTTTAACAAGGATTGGAAATAAGCAGACCATCCATTGGCTACCGCAGATGTTGCTAATAAATATTCCAACATTAAATCCCATCCAATTAAAAATGCAAATACCTCTCCCATCGTTGCGTACGTATACGTGTAAACACTTCCCGAAACCGGAACAGAAGATGCAAATTCTGCATAACAGAATGCAGCAAAGGCACAAGCTAACGCAGCTATAGCAAATGATAAAATGATAGCTGGTCCAGAATGTTTCGCTGCCACAACACCCGTAAGAACAAAAATACCTGTCCCGACAATAGCTCCAATTCCAAGCATTGTTAAATCCAATGCTCCCAATGTTCTCGCTAATGTTTTCTGTTTACTTTCTTGCATTAGTTTTGCAATCGGCTTTTTTTGAAAAATTCGCTTCATAGCATGCACCTCTAAGTTTTAATTTTCTGAAAATTTTAATTATTTTTTATTTTACTCATAACGTGTTTTTTAGTCAACACTTTTGTCGAAATAAGCAGAAAAATATCTCATCAGCTAGCAGAATAAAATGCAATCCACACACAGTCATTTCCATTATTTAGCTTTAAAACTATATTAAATCGTAATTCCACATAAAAAGATAAATAATATACAAACAATACGTATAACTATATCCCTATATCTTTTTATAATTATTTTTGATATTCTATAAATTGTCGATTCCAACCAAAGAAAGAGGCATAATCATTTTATGAGCATGCCTCTTTCTTTTATCTCGCTATTTACGGGCAGTGAGCCTCCCTTGATGGAATTTTCACTTTATTTAGTATATGAACCTTCTTCAATCCAGCTATACATATACTTCTCATCTTCCGTTTCATGCGCTTGTTTCACAATACGGAGCGGACGGAACGTATCGATCATAACCGCTAATTCAATTGTTTCTTTTTTCCCTAAGCTTGCTTCTGTTTTCCCGGGATGCGGCCCATGTGGAATACCACTCGGATGGAGTGTAATTGAACCTTCTTCTACACCTTTTCTGCTCATAAAGTTCCCTTCTACATAATAAAGAACTTCATCACTATTTACGTTACTATGATAATACGGTGCTGGAATTGCTTCCGGATGATAATCATATAAACGCGGCACAAAAGAACAAATAACAAAGTTATGACCTTCAAAAGTTTGATGAACTGGCGGTGGCTGATGAATACGGCCTGTAATCGGTTCAAAATCTTCTACATTAAAGACCCAAGGATATAAATATCCATCCCATCCGACAACATCTAAAGGATGATGTCCCATAACATGTTTATGCATATAACCTCTCGACTTTGTCATGACAACAAACTCGCCTTTTTCATCATATGTCTCTAATTTTTCCGGCCCTCGAATGTCTCTTTCACAGAAAGGGCTATGTTCTAATAATTGACCATACTCATTACGATAACGACGCGGTGTTGTAATTTGGCTATTCGCTTCTACAACAAGAAACTTAGATTGTCCTTCATCTGGAATAACTCGGTAAATTGTTCCGATTGGAATCATTACATAATCACCTTTCCGGTAATGAATCGTTCCAAACATTGTCTCAATTTTCCCAGTTCCATAATGAACGAATAACATTTCATCTCCATCACCATTGCGATAAAAATAATCCATTTTTTCTGTCGGATTAACAACACCAATTAATAAATCTTCATTTCCTAATATAAAATTCCTCCCACTTACCGCATCTCCAGTTTTTCTATTCTCTTTCGTGCGAAAATGACGATGAGCAAGCGCCACATCTTCTTCATACTGTAACTGACAAGAATGCGCTAACGCAGCATGTCCTACTTCAGTTGGCATATAATGATGATACAAAATAGATTGTGTACCAGAGAAACCTTTCGTTCCCATCACCTGTTCACGATAAAGTGATCCATCTTCTTTACGAAATTGTACATGCCGTTTATGAGGAAGCTCCCCCATGTGACGATAATACATGCCCATCACCCGCTTTCGTTTCTTTTTTCACTGTGTTACGCAATGTACCTAGTCCAGTGATCGTAAGTTCTACAACGTCACCATCTTGTAACCACTTTTCTGTACCAAGTTCTAAAATACAACCAGTGCCAACCGTGCCAGAACCAATTACATCTCCTGGATATAACGTAACATCTTGCGAAGCACGTTCTATCATTTCTGCAAACKTATAGTAAATATCTCGGAAATTCCCTTTAGACAATAGCTCTCCGTTCACATGGGCAGTCATTTCTAAGTTATAACGTTCACCTGTGCGATAAACATCTAACTCCTCTTTTGTAACAAGATAAGCTCCTAATGAAGTAGCAAAGTCCTTTCCTTTTGCCGGACCAAGCCCTACTTTCATTTCCTCAGCTTGCAAATCTCTTGCGCTCCAGTCATTCATAATACAATAACCGAAAATATATTCTTCTGCTTGTTCACGCGAAATATTTCTTCCCTCTTTCCCAATAACACAAGCGATTTC
>NZ_JBFTMC010000125.1:0-11776 GCF_056396765.1 Bacillus sp. 05T22 | reverse complement strand
GAGTATGTATGTGCAATTTTAAATCGAAACGAAAGGGTGAAGACATCCCAATGATCTACTAATTCTATTTTTCAAGAAATCTTCGTTATAAAACGAAATATTCTTCTGAATAGGATTAGTGTGTACATTTTTATATGTAAAAGGGATGTATTTTCGCGCTGCGAATAGACTGTCTTTTATAATATGATTGTGCTGCCTCCTGTTCAGAATGTAGAATAGGGGGATTTTTTATGTCAATGAACGCAGAAATAAAGCAAACGAGTAGTGTATCTACAGTATTAAAAAATCGATTTGTGCAAGCAATTCTTGCTTCAGCATTATTTCTCCAGATAGGAATTTGGGTCCGAAATTTTGCGGTACTGCTGTATGTAATGGAAATGACGAATGGTGATGCGTTTGCCATTTCAATGATTTCAGTTGCGGAATTCGCGCCAATTTTTATCTTTTCCTTCATAGGAGGAACATTTGCGGATAGGTGGAAACCAAAAAGGACGATGATTTGGTGTGAAGCCTTAAGTTCGTTATCAGTATTTGCAGTATTGTTTACACTTATGTTTGGTACTTGGAAGGTAGTATTTTTCGTTACACTTATCTCTGCAATTCTYTCACAATTTTCACAGCCATCAGGTATGAAATTGTTTAAGCAACATCTTTCCACGGAAGAAGTACAATTGGCCATGTCTTTGTATCAAACAATTTTTGCGATTTTTATGGTATTAGGCCCTATACTTGGAACGTTTATATTTCAAGCCTTCGGAATTTACACTTCCATTATTGTAACAGGTATTGCTTTCTTGCTTGCGGCTTTAGTCTTGCTATTTCTACCAAAAGATATTGAAGAACAAGAAGAAAAGAAAAAAGTTAGCTTATTACAAGAAATGGTAGATGGAATTAAATATGTAAGGGCAAAGAAAACACTAACATTACTCGGAATTTGTTTTATGGCAGCAGGATTAGGAATTGGTCTGATTCAACCACTAGGAATTTTTATCGTAACGGAACAATTAGGTTTATCAAAAGAAAGCTTACAATGGCTACTCACTGTAAATGGGGCTGGAATGATTATTGGAGGCGCTTTAGCAATGGTATTTGCCAAAAATGTTGCTCCGCAAAAGATGTTAATTTTAGGCATGTTTGCACAGGCTGTTGGTATTGGTATCATCGGATTTTCTACAAATTTATGGATTACACTCATTGCTCAGTTTTTCAGTGGGCTAGCTCTTCCTTGTATCCAAATTGGAATTAACACGCTTATTATTCAAAATTCGGATACAGATTTTATTGGGCGTGTAAATGGGATTTTGAGCCCATTATTTACAGGTTCCATGGTATTAACGATGAGTATTGCCGGCTCATTAAAAGAAGTATTTTCCCTTAGTACGATGTATGAAGGAACAGCACAACTATTTATTATTGGTTTACTATTTATTTTACCAATATATAATTTAAAACCAGTAGTAGGAACTTCAAATGAAGGTGGTGCTGTCCAACATGAATCCTAATCCAAATGTGCAATATCCGATTGAAGGAAATAAGAGTGTTCATTTCAATAAAAATACAATAACAAAGCCAAATATTATTGTTGGGGATTATTCTTATTATGATTCGAAAAATGGGGAGACATTTGAAGAGCAAGTTCTATACCAATATGAAATTTTGGGAGATCGATTGATTATAGGGGAATTTTGTTGCGTAGCACCTGGTGTTACATTTATTATGAATGGAGCAAACCACAGAATGGATGGATTCTCAGTCTACCCATTTAATATTTTCGGTCATGGCTGGGAAAGATTCACACCAGAACTTTCTGATTTACCATTTAAAGGAGATACGGTTATTGGAAATGACGTATGGATTGGTATGGATGCGACGATTATGCCTGGAGTGAAGATAGGAGACGGAGCAATTATTGCTGCTAAATCTGTTGTCACCAAAGACATTCTGCCGTATACAATTGTCGGTGGCAATCCTGCCGTTGAAATTAAAAAGAGATTTTCAGACGAAATCATATATGGACTATTAGAAATAAAGTGGTGGAACTTGGATATAAAAATTATTTCTGAAAATATTAATACGATTGTAAGTGGGGATATGGAAGCGTTGAAAAAATTATCAGGCGCTTAAGTGTGAAAAATATACAAAAAAGAGGGCTCCATGATTAAAGATGAGTCCTTCTTTTTTCATTCATTTTATCAATTTTATAAACAAAACCACCATCACACCATAAGTCATAACAAAATGTATCATACCTCTCAAATTTGTTAATGATAAAAGAATAAGGAGGTGTGATACTTATGGCACAAGATGTTTTATGTGAAGTAAACAACTGTAAATATTGGGATAACGGAAACAAATGTAACGCAGATGCAATTTATGTAGTGAGCCATAAAGGTAACAAAGCATCTACAACGGAAGAAACGGATTGCAAAACCTTCATTCCTGAAGCCTAAATGATAAAGGGTAACCGCAGCTGGTTGCCCTTTTATTAATTATAGTATTGATAATAAATTTCATTTTCATTCACTGTGTTTTATTTTTTGTCATTTTTTATATTTTTTTCATGAGAGAGGTAATCCAAGCTAGCTCATGTTCAATACGTGATTTACCATACTGTATGACCTCAGAAATAAAAAGTGATGTCTCAGCTAAAGATTGAATGGAGGCTAATTGTTTGTATAGCACATTTTGACGAGTCGTTAAAACTTCTTTTCGAGCTTCGTAATCCAGTTTCTCAAACAGTGCAACACGCACAAGAAATTCAGTATCATTAGCAGCTAGTTTCTCTGGAAACTCTCGCATCATTTCATAAAAGATTTCTTCACCTGTAGGAGTTAATGCATAAATGTTACGGTTTGGTTTACCTATTTGTTGATGGATCTTTTTTGTAATTGCTCCCATATCTTCAAAACGACGAAGAGCTGGATAGAGCATGTTATGATTCAATTCAAAATTTTCTCCAAGACGATTTTGAATATTTTTCTTTATTTCATAACCATACTTCGGTCCAGAAGTTAATTCTGCGAGTAGTAAAATATCAACATACATATGTATCCCCCTAATTTTTTTCTCAAGTTTTTATCCGTAAATATCTCCTTTATATATGTTAAAATAACATATGTTAGTCTATACATCTTTGAACTGCCTACCTATTACTTTTTATTTTAAAAGAAAAGGGAGGAAAGAACTATGAATTCGCCTGAAAATGTAATTTTGGTTCATGAAATTTCAAAGCTCAAAACAAAAGAAGAGCTGTGGAACCCTTATGAGTGGTACAAGCATATGAGGGAAAATCATCCGGTCTATTATGATGCGGAGCAGGATGTATGGAATGTTTTTTTATATGATGATGTGAACCGTGTTTTATCTGATTATCGCCTATTTTCAAGCAAAAGAGATCGTCGTCAATTTTCCGTCCCGCCTTTAGAAACAAGAGTAAATTTAAACTCTTCTGATCCTCCAGAGCATCGCAATGTTCGCTCAATTGTTTCAAAGGCATTTACTCCAAGAAGTCTTCAGCAGTGGAAGCCACAGATACAAGCAATTGCAAATGAACTTGTGAAAGATATGAATAATTATGATGAAATTGATATTGTAGAGCAGTTTGCTGCAATTCTACCTGTAACCGTTATTTCTGATTTATTAGGTGTTCCAACAACAGATAGAAAAAAAATTAAGATGTGGTCAGATATTTTATTTATGCCATATAGTAAAGAGAAATTTAGCGATTTAGATAAGCAGAAAGAAGTTGCGTTACATGAATTTAAATCTTATCTTCTCCCGATTGTTCAAGAGAAACGATACCATTTGAAAGAAGATATTATTTCAGACCTGATCAGAGCAGAGTATGAGGGAGAAAGATTGACTGATGAGGAAATTGTTACATTTTCATTAGGACTTTTAGCCGCAGGGAATGAAACCACTACAAACCTTATTATTAATAGCTTTTATTGCTTTTTAGTAGATACACCTAAGGTATACAAAGAATTAAGTGAAAGTCCAGAGCTGATTTCTAAAGCGATAGAAGAGGTACTACGTTATCGTTTCCCTGTTACATTAGCCCGTACTATAACGGAAGATACAACAATATTTGGACCGAAAATGAAAAAAGGACAAATGATTGTTACGTGGATAAGTGCTGCCAACTTAGATGAAAATAAATTTCCACAAGCAGATTGCTTTGATTTACATCGACCTGGAAATGAAAAACATTTAACATTTGGCAAAGGGCCTCACTTTTGTTTAGGTGCACCACTTGCTCGTTTAGAAGCTGAAGTTGCATTAACTACGTTTATTAGGAATTTTAAAAAGCTAGAGCTTTCACCATCCTTTCATTTAAAGAACTGTATATTAGAGAATGAACAAACGTTAAAGCGGTTTCCTATCCTTTTAAAGAAATGAAGCATATTAAAAAAATGAAAGCTCCTATTCTAAGTAGGAGTTTTCATTTTTTTAATAAGTTTTTTTTAACGAACTAAAAAATATTTCTTGACCTGAAACGCTTTTCATAAATTATAACTAAGTTATGTTTGACAAAGTGAATATGGAAACGATACCTCATTTGTGTATTTATCTCGCTATTTGTGAACAGGAAGACATCCGCCTTAAATCTCAGTGGAAGGAAATGGAGGAATCAAATACCTGTAAAATCTCGATTAGTGAAGACAAATAATTAGTGGGCTCCACTGATTATTTGTCTTCACTTTATACGAGCATGTTTATTTATAGAAAGTGGTGACGGACCAATGAAACTAATTGCAATTGATTTAGATGGAACTCTTCTTTCAGGAAATAAAATGATTAGTAAAGAAAATGCAGAAGCTATTCGGAAATGTCAGGAGCAGGGGCATGTGGTGGCGATTTGTACAGGACGTTCTATCGTAGATATTGAACGTCTACTACTGGAATCTGATTTACAATGTCCTATTATCGCGGAAAACGGCGCTCTTATTTATACGGATCAAAAAATGATGAAGCGATACCCAATTCAAAATACACAAGCATTTGAAATTGTTGAGTATCTTGAACAAAATCGCATGTATTATCAACTGTATACAGATCGAGGTGTATACGTTCCGGCGTATGGTGAAGAAAGTGTAAATCATGAAATAGAATGGATAAAAAGATCAAATAAAGAGATTGATCAGCAAGAGCTTGAAGTCATCGCAGCATTGTATCTTGAACATACAGCGTTTCATATAATAGAAAGTTGTAAATCGATATTAGAAGAAGAGATTCATGTGCATAAACTTTTACCATTTTCCTATAATATAGAGAAATTACAAAAGTTAAAAAAACATTTTCAACATAATACAGAGCTAGCAATTACTGCTTCGTATTGGCATAATTTAGAGATTAATCATTGTGATGCCCAAAAGGGGAATGGTTTGTATACTTTAGCGAAACATCTTAACATTTCGGTGGAAAATACTGTTGCAATAGGTGATGGGCTAAATGACATTTCTATGATGGAAAAGGCACATATATCTATCGCAATGGGAAATGCAGTGGACGAAATTAAACGGATTTGTCACTATGAAACATTATCGAATGAAGAACATGGAGTTGCACATGCTCTTTATCAATATGTCATGGTAAAAAAATAAAAAAGAATCCATCAAGGATTCTTTTTTATTTTTTTATTAGGGGTAAGGTATTCTATGAGATTTATAGAAGCCTTATTGCACTTTATTATATAGAATATATTGGAAGAATTGTATATGATTTTCAAATATTTTGTGAATATTTTGTGAATATTTAGATCATTACATATTTATATAAGATTATATATCATTTTAAATAATTTTTAATTGAAAAATAAAATTTTTTTGAATAATTATGCTCTTGCTATATACCY
Source organism: Bacillus sp. 05T22 (assembly GCF_056396765.1). Lineage (NCBI taxonomy): Bacteria > Bacillati > Bacillota > Bacilli > Caryophanales > Bacillaceae > Bacillus > Bacillus sp. 05T22. The sequence goes on along the minus strand of NZ_JBFTMC010000125.1, from coordinate 5,922 downwards.
ATGAGAACATTATTCGTATAATGGAGAGGCGTGAGTAAAAATTGGTATTAAATTTACATATAGAGGTGGAAAGAGAATGAATGCGCGGCTATTGGAACTCATTGATGTGAACACAATAGAAACCATGGCAGAACAATTTTATAAATTAACAAACATTTCACATCAACTTCTTGATCAAAATATGGAATGTGTTTTTTCATTTGGTATGAATCAAGAAGAAAATATACAACTTACAAAAATTGAAATCCCTATCTTTTTACATGAGCAACACCTTGGATCATTTATTGTTTGTGCAATTAAAAATGACATCCGTACTTGTTATAAATACTTCGAAATGCTTTCAAATCTCATTGTAGATGGTGCAATGAGTAAACTTCAAAACCAAACAAAAAATATACATTTACTTTCTCAAAAAGAAGAACAGCTACATACAATCTTACAAAATATGCCCATTTTGGTCGATGCTCTTGATAAAGATGGGAATTTTATATTATGGAATCGTGAATGTGAGCTCGTAACAGGCTATGCTGCAGAAGAAATCGTTGGAAATCCCAAAGCACTTGAACTGCTATATCCTGATGGAAGTTATCGCAGACAACTTCAAAAGAAATTTTCGATTTGCGGAAAAAGTTTTCGAGATTGGGAAATGAATTTAACATGCAAAAATGGAGAAATAAAAACAATAATGTGGTCAAATATTTCGGAACAGTTCCCAGTACCTGGTTATAGTTATTGGGCAGTTGGAGTTGATATTACTCATCGAAAAGGAATTGAAGAACAATTAAAGCAGCAAACCTCTGAGCTAGAGCTTATTTTCAAAGCATTACCTGATTTGTGTTTTTTAACTGAAGCTGATGGAACAATTATAGATTATAAAGCCGGTTCACCAGCTAAGTTTTACGTACCTGCAGAATCTTTTATGGGGAAAAAGTTTTATGAGGTCTTGCCTTCACCCGTATCACAGCAATTTCAAGAAGCAATTCATCAAGTACAACAAAAGGAATCGACAGTTATTGTTGAATATCCGTTAACACTTAAAGGAAGTGTTAGTTTCTTTGAAGCTAGATGTTTACCACTCTTACAAGATAAGATTATGATAATCGTTCGAGATATTACCGAGCGGAAAAAGACTGAGGAGTTATTGAATAAATCAGATACACTTGCAGCAATTGGACAGTTAGCTGCCGGGGTAGCACATGAAGTTAGAAATCCATTAACCGTAATCAAAGGGTTTATTCAATTATTTCAAATTAACCAAGAAGATCAAGATAAATATTTTGGTCTTATGTTATCAGAAATTGAAAGAATTGAATCTATACTTCATGAGTTTTTATCGATCGCAAAGACTGATGTTATTCCAACTGAAAAGAAAAATATTTGTTCGATATTAAGAAATGTTGTTTCGTTAATCAACACAAGGGCGATCATGACAAATATTCAAATTGATCTGCATATAGAATCAAAAGAATTAATGATTGATTGCTGCGAAAATCAATTAAAACAAGTTTTTATTAATATTTTACAAAACTCCATTGAAGCAATGCCAGATGGTGGGACAATCTTTATTTCTGTGAAAAAATCAGAGCGTGAGGAAGTTATTATTAATATGGTAGATGAGGGCATAGGAATTCCTGAAGAAAGAATAAAAAGGCTTGGCGAACCTTTTTATAGTACGAAAGAAAAAGGAACGGGTATTGGGTTAATGCTCAGTTATAAAATCATTGAAAGTCATCAAGGAAGAATTAGTATTATGAGTGAGGTAGGAGTAGGAACATCGGTTACAATTTATTTACCAATGTTTCAAAGTGAGCAAGTTGCTTCTCATGCAGCAACGCCACCTATGACAGGGACTTTACAATAGAGATTAGCGAGGATATTACTTTCATGTCCAATTCCTCCCGTTAACATGTTTTGTTACATCAATTATTCCGTAATTCCGATAAGAATACGATGATTTATTCGGTTATTTCATATGAAAATAAAAATAGTAAGAAAAATGTTGAAATTCATTTGTGTTAATGCAATAATACAAATTACAAACGAATACTTATCCAGAGAGGTGGAGGGAACGGCCCTATGAAATCTCAGCAACCCCTATTTATACAAAATAGGAAGGTGCTAATTCCGAAAAAGGCATATTGTCTTTTGAAAGATAAGAGGATCATATCTCCATACGCCAATGACCTCTTATAGAAGAGGTCATTTTTTATTGGGAAGAAAGGAAGTGAAGACGCATAATTTAATTTTCTTTTACATATAGGACTAATAGAAGCTAACTAGAATGAGAGGGGAATTCATATGAATAAATTATCTACAAAATTAGTCGTAGCAATTGGAATCGGTTCTGCAATATATGGTGTATTAGGTCTATGGGGATTTTCAATTGCCCCAAACACATTTATAAAACCTGCTCTGGCTATATTAACAATTTTTGGTGCGATTTTCGGGCCGTTTGCAGGACTTTTGATTGGCCTTATCGGTCATACAGTGACAGATACTATCGCTGGATGGGGGATATGGTGGGGGTGGGTACTTAGTTCAGGTATTATTGGATTTACGATGGGACTTGTACAAAAACGAGCAAGTTTTAGTGTGAAAAATGGAACATTCCGYAATCGAGATATTTCATATTTTGCTGTAACAGGTTTAATTGGGATTGTCATTGCAATTATATTTGCCGGTGCTTTTGATATTATCATTATGGGGGAGCCTTTAGATAAAATTGTTATTCAAGTACTTGGTGCAACGATTGCAGATGTCCTTGTATTCTTAGTTCTTGGTTTACCAATTACACTTGGATTAGCGAAAGTAAATAAAAAACATACACATTTGAAGATTGAAAAGTAGGGAGATTACAATGAAGCCGATTATTTCCTTTGAACAATTTACATTTCAATATCAACAAGTGACAGAACCTACTTTAAAGGATGTTACATTTCATATTTATCCAGGGGAAAAAGTATTGATTGCCGGTCGAAGCGGATCAGGAAAATCAACATTAGCCCATTGTATAAATGGGCTTATCCCATTTTCATATGAGGGATCAAGTACTGGGGAAATTTCAATATGTGGTAAGGATCCGCGAAAAGGTAGTATTTTTGAGCAAAGTAAGCATGTAGGAACTATTTTACAAGATCAAGATTCTCAGTTTATTGGTTTAACCGTAGGAGAAGATGTTGCTTTTTCATTAGAARACGATTGTGTAGAGCAGAAGAAAATGAAGGCTGTTGTTATGGACTCTCTACAAAAAGTACAGATGCACACATTTCATTCACGAAGTCCACATGAATTATCCGGAGGTCAAAAACAAACTGTCTCTCTTGCCGGACTGTTAACGACAGATGCTGACATATTATTATTTGATGAGCCATTAGCAAATTTAGATCCCATAAGCAGCTTAAAAACAGTAGAACTTATTCAAAAGGTACATCATCAACTAAATAAAACAATCGTTATTATTGAACATAGAATAGAAGAAATACTAAAATTAGACATCGATAAAATCATATTAATAGAAGAAGGAGAAATAGTAGCAATTGATTCACCAAAAAGAATTTTACAAACAAACATTCTACCCAAAATAGGTTTAAGAGAACCTGTATATATTGAAGCGTTAAAAAATATAAAAATTAATATTTCAGATGAAGAAATATATCCAATTGAAACTTTAAATTATGAAAAATTAAATAAAGCGGTCAAGCAATGGATGTTGAACTCTACTACCTCTAAAAAACAACACCAAAAAGAAACCTTATGTCAAATAGAGAATATTTCATTTTCATACTCTCGCAAAAATTTTGCTTTAAAGAACATAACACTCTCTATACAAAGAGGAGAAATTTTAGCATTATTAGGTCATAATGGTGCAGGTAAATCTACATTTGCACATATATTAACTGGAATGAACAAAGCGAAGGAAGGAAAAATTCTACTTGATAATGAAAATATAACTTCATGGTCTATTCGTAAGCGTGGAGAAGTAATCTCCTATGTCATGCAAAACCCTAATCACATGATAACACAATCTACTGTTTGGGATGAAGTTGCTTTTTCATTAAAATTACAGAAGGCTTCTAGGGCGGAAATAAATAAACGAGTGGAAGATGCATTGCAAATGTGTGGATTATATCCATTTCGAAATTGGCCAATTCAAGCGTTAAGCTACGGACAAAAAAAGAGGCTTACTATTGCATCGGTTTTAACAACGAATCTGAAGCTTGTTATATTAGACGAGCCAACAGCAGGACAAGATTATTTTCATTATAAACAATTTATGTCTTGTATAAGTCTATTAGCCACACAAGGCATATCATTTATCTTTATTACACATGATATGAACCTAGCTTTAGAATATGCAGATCGTGCGGTTGTCCTTCATCAAGGGGAAATACTTGCTGATGATACTGTTTCGATCGTATTAGCAAGCAGCGCAGTATTAAAACAAGCTAATTTACAGGAGAGTTCGCTAACAAGATTAGCAAAATTGAGTGAAATTCCTTTTCCAGAGGTTTTTGTAAAAATGTATATGGAAACAAAAAGGAGGGGGGATTATGAGTAAATCAGACTTATTTTATATAGACAATCATACATATTTTCATCGTATGGACGGCGCGATTAAATTATTGTTATTTATCATTTGGATGACTCTTACATTTATATTTTTTGATTTTCGCATCTTATTCTGTTTGTTTTTCATTGGTTGCTTAGGATTAGTGGTTGCTAAAATTCCTGTAAGAAAAATTGTGATTATTTTTAGTTTCATTTTCACATTTAGCATGCTAAATTCAGTGATGATTTTATTAATTACACCAACCCATGGATCGGAGCTAACTGGTACAAGTACAGAATTCTTACATATTGGATATGCTACTATTACATTCGAAACACTTTTTTATGCTCTTACGCTTTCATTAAAGTATTTTACGTTATTACCATTTACACTTATTTTCATATACACGACACATCCAAGTGAGTTCGCTAGCAGCTTATATAAAATCGGCTTACCGTATAAGATTGCCTATGCGATAAACATTGCGCTTCGTTACATACCGAATATACAAGCGGAATACAAATTGATTAAGCACGCTCAAGAAGCAAGAGGTGTACCATTTGAAAGAGGAGAGGCGAGTTTTTGGGCACGTATTAAAAATCGGATACTCATCTTTTGGCCACTTGTTATTCATTCTTTAGAGCGAATCGATACTGTTTCAAATGCAATGGATTTACGAGGATTCGGAAGAAAAGAGAAGCGAACATGGTATTTTACAACAAAAGCAAAACAAGAGGATTATCTAGGGCTCGTTATCGGCATTATAATTTTAGTACTGGCCATTTACCTAAAGTTCAATATTTTCAAAGGGTTTTGGTATCCATTGTAAGTTTTCTCGATGTTATTGGGATAAAATTTAGGCACTCAGAGGAGTGTCTTTTTAAATTTATCCAAGACATGCTCAAAAATGACATAGAAACATACTGTATAATACGAACCTGTTAATAAACGATCAATTTCATTACCCATTAGTTTTATACTAAAAGGAGGAGAAAATATGAGTTTCGGTGGTTCTTGTGGTTTTGGTGGAGGTTTTGCGTTATTAGTTGTGTTATTTATTTTATTAATTATTGTTGGATGCAGCTGCTGGGGCTGAGGGTATTAAAAAATATCCATTTTTTTAATCATTCGTCACAGAATTATGTAATCAGAAAAACTATTAAAGATACTTTTTTAGTATCAATACGAGATTCAATATAAAAAAAGGAGCTGCTATGCTCCTTTTTTTATATTATAAATACTTGTGGCTAAAAGGTGAGTTTTTATTATTCACGATAGTTATTGGTTTTGATTACCTTGTTTCTTTTGACTGTTAGGCGTAATTTCATCAGAAAACTCTATATTTGCCAAATTTACTTTGGATGGAATAAATG